>JBGSVC010000046.1:0-3416 GCA_041753175.1 Planctomycetaceae bacterium | reverse complement strand
AGATACTGAGTAGAACTGCTGCAGGTGCTGCTGAGGTTGGAGAGGCGCTTCTGAGCTCAAAAAAGAGTGGAAAAGCCTTTAACAAAGAATTGCGCAATGGAGCTGATTGGATTGAGGCATTGGGCGGCTACAGTAAGACGGATGCGAAAACACTATCGTATATTAGCATGCTTGGGGAGAAGCTTGCAGGACAGGCAGCAGGGACCGGAAAAGATCTGCTGCTTGCGACTGGAGTAACCGGGGTTGCTTTTGCTGGGGATAAGGTTGGGGATGGCGTTCGTTGGGTTGGTGACCAGTTCCGTGGTGGTGGCAATGTGTCAAACGGTGGTGCTGAAAGTAACGGTGCTTCCTTTGGCCACACTCCATCCGGTGGTCAAGTAGTGGGACACTCAAGTGCAGTTGGATTTTCACCCGGCGGGCCAACGGTTAGTCCAGGGTATCCCGCCGTGCACTATGGTCAACCGAGTACCGCATATGGCTACCCAGGTTCCCCAGGTGGTGGAGAGCCGCACGTAGCTTACGGAGATCCAAATTATGAGCGAGGTGGTGATCCGAGCTATGGGCGGGGGATTGAGCGTATTCATCCCGATGCCGTTGATGCACTTGAAGGACATGAGGCGCGGCTTGCTGATAAATTCGCTTCAGGAAGGATGTCTGGGGGACGGGATACCAATACACGTCTTGGCTATGGTGATCCGAGTGTTGAGTCTACAGAAGCACAACTTGATGCAGCCCATGAGCGCCTTGAGTCGCATGTCGCCGAGCTTCGGGCCAAGGGAGTTACGGGGCCAGAATTAGATGAAGCTGAGCGACTCCTCCAGGGCTTCCACAGCTCTGAGTCTGCCTATGATGCAATGGCCTCAAAAGTGGAATCTCGAGCGAATCATGGAGAACGTGCCCGCACAGAGAAGGACCGGGACAGAAATCGCTAGTTCGGTGCTTGGGGCTTTCGACGCCTTGGCTAGCGAGACTATATCGCTCCTAAAAATCTAGATCCCGCTCTACTATTGCAAATAGCAGCGTAAAGACCCTTCTGTCCATAAAGGCAAATCGAGCGAGTTCCTCAAGTCGCTCTCTTTCCTGGTTCTCGTCACCGGCAGCATGGAGCAAAGCGAGCTGTTGAATTCTTGCCGCTGTTGAAAAATGACACCTGCCCAGGGCGACCTGATTTGCCTCATTCGCCTCGGACCATCTTCCAAGCCGCTGAAAGGAGAAGCCAAGTGCATTTACGATATCGATAAACCATGGCGATGCATCGGGCGATTTAGAGAGGGAAGCGTTGAGTAGCATTACCGCCGCGCCGAAATCTTCATCGCTGATTGCGCAGAGTCCTTCGACATATAGAAGGGCTGCGGGATTCAGATAGCCTCCAGCGTCAACCTCATCACGTGCCCGCTTTAGAAAATCCTTGGCGAGCTTCACCTCTGACAGCTCAAGGGCTAATACCGCTTTCAAGAGGAAGAACTGAGCTGGGCTTTGCTTCGCTATTAGCTCCTGTTTCTGCGATTGTAAGAGCGAGAGTGGATCAAGCCACATAAGCTCTTCTATTGCTGGCAAGAGGTTTTCTAACATCACCAGTTCATCCAGCACATAAACATAGGGGGCGAGCCCTAACCGTTGCTCTACTTCAAGCAGCTGTTTGCTTGTTGCGGAGTCTCCCGCACGGAGAGCACTAATCCAATCCGTCGTGTTGGTGAGTGCCTTCCGCGCAGCGAGTGTAGCTGGGCGAAGTTTACGCACGGAGATACCTTTTGCTTGGGCGATGGCAAGGAGCCGTCGGTGGGGGATCGGACTACTTAGCGCCGCTGAGATGCAAAACCCGACGCAAGAGATGAGCTCATCGGGGCTTGAAGCCAGGTTTAGGGCAACTGCGGAGATCTGTTCCAGCCCCAGGCCGTCGGCCTTCAAAGATGCGCACAAATTACTTGTTCCGCGCAAAGCCGGAAAAGGCTCCTCAAAATATAGCGGAGGCAGTACGAGGTTAGCGAAATACGCGCTGACTTTCGCTCCCGTTGGTTCATATGGGAACACCCTTCCATAATAACGTGCAGCGGACCTTGAGAGATATCCCTCGGCCTGATGCAGTGCCGGAGAGAAAAGTTTGAGATCCGGGTCCTTCCAAGCTCCCTCGCCGTAGTAACTCGCGCCCACAAGCATGCCAATTGCAGCTGGACTGAGAAGGTTACTTTGCCTATCAACCCCGTATCCTGCCGCTCCAAGTGTTTTAACTTCCTGTGGCTCTGAAAAGAGCAATAGGCGCATGGTTTCTGAAACGTTAAGTCGATACTGTGCGCCGCTTGGTAACAGTGGGCCACCCCGAGCCGCCAGAATCACATCTGGTGAAGCGGAGTCAGAGGCGTTAAGAGTGATTCGTAAGCCCTCCCCGTAATGTCTCCAACAATCAAATGTCATGCCAGCCAGATAGGACGCAAAAGCAAAAATGGTTCGCTCAGTGTCGGTGTTTGCGCTTGAAATAGATCGGTAAGCATAGGCTACAAAGTCGAGTACGCCGACTGAGGGCCATGTCAAATCGAGCGCAAGCGCGGGACTGAAGGCTGAGAGGCGCTTACCCAGTTTCGTGAGAGAAGCGGCTGCGGAAACAATATCTTCGTTAATAGATTCCACCGATTAGAACTTCCATCCCATTAGTTCTGTCTGCCACAGTCGACACGCGAAGATATCGCGACAGTGTGAAACTTCCTCATACATAGGAATTCGCGAGAGGACCGGTACTTCCGTGCTGCGGCGTAGTGTGGATGGGAATTGTCCCGAGGCGATACTTGCGCGGAAACGTAACGACTTAAGAATAAGGCGTGCTTCCTGGGTGTTGATTCCCGCAGGGTAGCTAAGAACCATAATGGGCCGAAGTCCATTCTCGACCATGGTTTTCACTGACAAGCGAATATCATGGGCAACGTCGTTCTCCGGCAGCTGATCGTAGGAGATGTTGGCATGCCCATTAGAGCCGAATGAAATCAGTGATGACGATTGCATAATCCGCGCCTCGTCCCAGGACATGAACTCGCGTTCGGCAGAAAAACCTCCCGTCTTGTCTGACAATGTTCCAATAACCGCTAGCACCTCGGCTCGCTCTTCTAGGGTGAACCGCTTAAGTCTATTAACAATCACACCCACCTTTGCAACTGTTTCGTGATAGTCCTCAGGCGCTTCACCCACAAGGTCGGAGAAGTAGTCGACCAGTAGGGGCATCTCACTAAATCTTAATCCCCCGGAAAATAGGTGGAGCATCGCCGCCATTACTCTCTCGGGCCAAAGAAGATTATTAGTGCCGACGAATCCTGTTGCTAGAAAGACGGTGGCTGGCAGGTTATATTTTTTGAGCATTGGGAAGGCTGTCGAGTAGGTGTCTTCCCAGCCGTGATCGAAGGTGATTACAACGGACTTGTTGGGAACTG
>JBGSVC010000045.1:0-2979 GCA_041753175.1 Planctomycetaceae bacterium | reverse complement strand
ATGACATGGATCACGCCGTTAGAAGCTGCAATGTCGGTGGCAGTGACAGTGGCGTTGTCAATCATCACAGAAGTCTTGCCATCTTTCTTCATGGTTTTGATTGCGATTTCACTACCTTGAACGGTTTTTGCAGACTGCATGCCGATCACATCGGCAGCCATGACTTTACCTGAGACCACATGATAGGTCAGAATTTTGACAAGTTTGTCTTTATTTTCTGGCTTCAATAGTGATTCGACTGTGCCGGATGGAAGTTTAGCGAAGGCGGCATCTGTGGGTGCGAACACGGTGAAGGGGCCATCACCTTTGAGTGTTTCGACAAGACCGGCGGCTTTGACAGCGGCAACGAGAGTTTTGAAATTTTCGTTACCTGCAGCGACGTCGACAATGTCTTTTTTCATTGTTTTGTCACCCGCCATAACAGCGGTTGAAAAGGCCATGGTGAGGGCAAGGGCGGAGAGGGCAAACGCATAGTGACGCATGAGATTTTCCTTGATAGCAAACGGGGATTTAGAAACAGACTAACCGTCTGAAAGAGATCAGACTTAAAGGACAAACTCATCCGGATGAAGCATGAACAGTTCGATTGATTTATAGGCAGCAGCGTGCAATCGACAAATATTTTTTTTCAAGAGCGTCCATTTTGAGCGAATTTTGAATCAACATCAAAGCGTTAACCAGTAGTTCAGATGTTGTCTCTCATCGGGCCGTTGAGCACAATCACCACAAAATGGAATTCGCGCAGAACATCATCAGCCTGATGGCGAATTTTGAACCAGGGATCTTTTTTATGCGGGACTGAGGCCAGAAAAAAGTATTTGACCCCAATCGGAACGTCCCCGTCGAGCGATCGTTTTTAGAGCGGAAATCGTACTAAAGAGATTCAGTTGCCGTCCATGGGTCGATGATTTGTTCGCGGATGGCAAAGAGGGCCAGCTTGACGCGATCATGAATACCGAGGCGGTTCATAATGCGATATTTGTGACTATCAACTGATTTTTCTGAGAGATGCATAATTTTGGCTATTTGTTTGACGCTGTGGCCCCAGGCCAAATAGCGGAGAACTTCGATCTGGCGGTTGGTCAAGACGGCGCCCTGCTGCTCGCTGGCCAGTCGATATGTTTTGGCCTGTGGATCATAAACGAGCAGATTTTGCATCGAATGGCTATAAGAGACGTTCCCAGAAGCAATTTGATTGAGAGCTTCCTGTATGATTTCGAAGCTGTCTGTTTTGAGCAGAAAGCCATCGGCTTTGGCCTGAATGATATTTGTCGCCAAGAGGTTGGAGACACTTCTTGCCAGGAAAATGATTTTACAGACGGGATACACTTTTGTAATCCGCTCGGCCAACGTAAAGGCATTCATGTCGGGAAGATCGACATCGATGATCACCATGCTGGGGTTAGATTCTTCGAGCTGGGCTTCAATATTGGCCAGAGGGTTAATTTCTCGAATGGACATCTCTCCATTTTCACCCACCAGGCAGCGGAGGCCGCGGGAAATTAACCGTTCGTGCTCTATTAGACAAATCTGATTTTTCATCTTCAAACTCATTGATGGTAACGTGTTGCAGTGTAGGAAAGGTTGTCCATAAACAGTTCATAACACTCGTCAGCAAAGTCTATGATGAAATGCTGATGCAACTGATTTTAGATCCCTCTGAGGCACTCATGCTGAAGTAACAAAGATCTCAGTTATGAGGCGTTGATAGTACGCATGGAGAATAACCAAGAGACTGTGTTAGACCAAGTCGACGAACTCAACTTTTAGCTAATAGTAAGCATATAGCAGGATTTAACTGCTCACAAAAACGATATTCTCCGTTATGATGAATTTCTCAAATTTGATAAAATCTGCTTTCGTCATAGTTATCATGATTGATGACCAGACAAATCAAATGTTTATCAAAAAGTTGGCGTCATGCTTTGAGCAAAGATGTCGGGACAGAAAGACATTATTGGGACTTGTCTAAAAAAGAACAATCGACAAGCGGTTTGCGTTATAAGTCTTTACGGGAACTACGATATGATCAATGGCACGGGACATCAAGAAATATCAAGAAACGAGCAAAAATTGATCGATCCCAGATGTGCAGGGATTCATATGTGACTGAGTGGTCATAATTTGAACACCCTACTTCAGGAAGACATTTGAGGGGCAACACTTTAATTAGCAAAACCGATACCGCGATCTGTCTGACTTGCAGTTCTAACCTTTCATTAAAGCATTCTGATCAACCGACTCAAAGTCATGTTACTACTCATTCCTCGTTTATACATGCATTTAAAGCATGAATCGAGAATTCTAGCATTGAAAACTCAGTAAGGTGATTCCTGTGCATCACATCGAAATATCGCCACATAACTAGGGAGTTTTCGAGTCTGTTGATCAACCGATTTAGCGACTCATTGCAGACAAAGATTTTCTTCTTCTTATGGTCTCTCCATTTCGAATGAACAAATGGAGAGGATTTCGCATTTAGATTACCAATTTTTGAGTGGACTCCACCGATACATCGATCAAATCGACCTATAAACTGGATGATGCTGATTTGTAAGTAGCGATCACGACAAGGTGGAATTATTTTGCAGGAAGAGGAGAATCTGGCTGTGTCTGGGCAGGCATCTGCTGAAAAGAGACATCTTGAAGGATGGCATATTTGACGGCGTTGACGGCTATCTTGGTGGCATCTTCGGGAAGATAGCCTTCACATCCGATCGAATTTTGTTTTTCAAGGGCGCAGGAGATGTCGTATTTGCTGTAGATGACAGCATAGCGCCCATTCAGATTGATCCCTTCCAGATAGGGTTCCACTGTCTTGATATCGGCATCGACACCCGATTGTCCTGCATTGCTGGCCTGGCGACGCTTGACCTGCGTGATGTCGTGCTGCATCTGAAAGAGTTCGTGGGTGATCGGAATGCGTTCAAAGGCTTGTTCGGGGAATAATTGTGACATTAACTGCCGGAAGCTGGTGTC
>JBGSVC010000044.1:0-1591 GCA_041753175.1 Planctomycetaceae bacterium | reverse complement strand
GAGTAATCTCCAGATTGCCCAATTAATATAATCGTCAAAGCCTTTGTAAAGTTGACAATCTCTCGATTGCTGACCACACTGACTTGCGAATCTTTCGGAGGTTCCCGTGAGCCTCCGACCATGGACTTGTCGAACACCATTTTTCAATTTGAAACGTGTGATGTTTGGAAGATGAGATCTGATCACCAATCGAGCCTTCGCGACTTGCTGGCTCGAGACGATCTGATTGCACTGAGGCAATGGAGTGATACATGCTAAAAAAATCGCCTGGCGTGTGGACGCAGTCCACAGAACGCATCTTTCTGTTGGTCATGATTGCGATCATGATTTTCTCGGTGGGTCTTGAGCCTGCCTCGCTGTGTGCGGCAGAATCAAGTTTCTGGAGAAGCGACTATCAGTCGGCTTTGTCTGATGCCAAGGCTCAAAAGAAATTGCTGTTGCTGCATTTCTATGCCGACTGGTGTATGCCTTGCAAACGGATGGATCGGGAAACGCTGTACTCATCTGAATTGACCAATCAATTCGGCGACAAGGTCATTGCGGTCAAGATCAATGGTGAGCACCATCCCGACTTGATGCAGAAATTTGGGGTTCAAAGCTATCCCACGGATGTCTTCGTGACTCCAGAAGAGCGGATTGAATCGACTTCCTCGAACTTTATGCCCATCAACGATTATCTGAAACTGGTGTCAAAAGTTGAAAGCAACTTTTCGCGGATTCAGTGGATTCAGCGGATGAGAGAGAAAGCCGAAGAAGAAAAGACGTTGAAAGTTGAAGTCGCTGAAGAAAAGCAGATCTTCAAACTGGTCGATGTTGAGCAGACACCGTTGGCTTTGGATGGTTATTGCCCGGTGACGCTGGAGAATGACAAGAGCTGGGTCAAAGGGACAGAAGAGTTTGCCTATGAGCATAAAGGCTTTCGTTACTTCTTCACCTCTGCTGAGCAGTTGGCAAGTTTCAAGAAGTATCCTGATAAATACTCGCCTCGTCTGTTGGGATGTGATCCCGTTGAGATGTGGGAGAAAGATAAAGCGATCTACGGGACGACGCGCTTTGGAGCCTATTACAACGGCGATCTGTATTTGTTCGCCAGTGATTTTAACCGTCAGATTTTCAAAGAGAATCCTGTCAAGTACACTCATACCCGACATGTTCAGCGGATTGACGAGATCGAAATTTCGATGCTCAAGTAGTTGAGTCTGCCTTGAGGTTTTCGGTCGTGGAGTAGATCGATCCATGATGTGTGAGATCGGATTGGGTCTCCAGTTGTCGGTCTGATGAAATGCGCTGATCGTAGTCTTGCCATGATGGTCATGTGGAAAACATCTTGACAGCAATTATGGATTCCTTTATTTAGGACAGAGTTCTTGATTGCTGTTGTGGGCGAGATCCTCACAGTTATCGTTGCTCTTGCGAGCGAGTTGATGATGACTGGCTGCAGTTCGATGTGGATTTTTGTTTGCAGTGAACGGTGGTTGTCGTTTTCAGTGATCACGTTGATCCGGTGACAGTTTAGATTCGGTTATTGTTAAGCAGGGCACTTGTGGATCTGGATTCAGACTAACCTGGGAGCGTATTTGCCTGTCAGGCG
>JBGSVC010000043.1:0-4085 GCA_041753175.1 Planctomycetaceae bacterium | reverse complement strand
TTATTGGCAGTGATCAGATCCCTTGTCTTGACCTAGAAATCCTGAATAAGCCCGAGTTTCCCGAAATCGCCGAACATCAACTCAAAAAACTAGCCGGGCGCACGCACGAACTGATTACCGCCGTCACTCTCATCTCCCCTCTGGGGCAAACTCAATTTGCAAACATCACACGCTTGACAATGCGTCCTTTATCAGACCTGCAGATCAAACGATACCTCGCGCTCGACCAACCCTGGGATTGTGCCGGTGCCTATAAAATTGAAGCCCACGGCATCGCCCTGTTTTCTTCCATCCAGACTTCCGATATGACTTCAATCGAAGGTCTTCCTCTCATCGAATTGGCCACGCATCTGATCGAACTCGGCATTCTCCCGATCAATGGTCACGCTGCCTGTGAGATGCGGTCAAACGACTGATCTTCATCGTCATTGACAAACGACGGCTGACTGACATTTATCGTCTGCGACTCTCTCGTCTGAACTCCCTCCTCAACCGCAACGTGTTCGACCTTGACTGCAGGAGTTGTCGGGACCAGAGCATTCATCTTTGGAGGATTGGCCATCGCGGTACTGACTACCCCGCTAGGTGTCCCAGTAGAAGTCGCACCAATTGCAACCAGTTCCTTGACCAGTCCACCATAATCATGTGCCCCAGCAGAATTGGGAGCATATTCAAAAATGGACTGTCCAAAACTTGGTGCTTCCGCCAGCTTGATATTGCGACGAATCCGCGATTGAAACACGCGCGCCTTCGCCCAGGGAGCCTGAGCATCACTTCGCGATAAAAAGTGATTCAAATCATCGGTCACATCTGCCGCCAAACGTGTCCCCGTCTCATACAGGCACAACATGATCCCACTGACTTTCAAATTTCGGTTCAGGCGTCGTTTGATCAGCGCCACCGTTTCCAACAATTTTGACAATCCCTGCAACGCAAAAAAGTGAGGCTGCAACGGAATCAACACTTCATCGGCCGCTGTCAATGCATTGATCGTCAATACGCCCAGCGAAGGAGGACAATCCATGATGACGTAGTCAAACTCATTCTGGGCGCCCATCTGAGCAATCGCCTGCTTCAAGATGACCTCGCGACCCTGCGCATCCACCAGTTCCATCTCCGCAGCCGCCAGATCCAGGCTCGAGGGAACAACCCACAGCTTCTGGTTAACCAACTGACGTACCTGAGCCAGCGTCCGTTCTCCTGAAAAAACGGAATACACACAGTTCATCACTCCCGAGACTTCGACTCCGACATGCAGCGACGCATGCCCTTGAGGGTCTAAATCAATCAGGCACACGCGATGCCCCAGTTGTGCCAGGCCAGCGGCCAAATTCACGCTGGAAGTCGTTTTGCCAACGCCTCCCTTTTGATTCATGATAGCAATGATTCTCATCGCGATCGATTTCCTTCCCTGTTTCTCGATCAATTCCCACACCCCTGCTCCAGGTATCGGGCGGACTTCCTGTCCAGGAGCGGTTCTATAACACAAAAAGACCGCCCCTGTCCACCTGATCTGGAACGTTCATGCCGATTTTGCAGCTTCGGTTTCATAAACCGTTTTTCAAGAACACTCTGGTTTGCCTTGATTACCAACGTTCTCCCGGGCAGAATAGTCTCAACAAATTGTTTTTATTCGAGAAGGCAAACCACCGACTCAGCCATCATCGATGAAACACGTTTGTTAAGGCCCCTGATCGATGCTGACATTTCTCAGTGAAGACGTTTCAAGGGAAAACAATTCAAGGACAACGATGAACCGCAAGTTGTGCACATTTTTGAAATGTTCACCTGCATCGGTCGTCGAATTGTCATCATTTCGCAATCCAACACGCGTTTTCGCATTTTGGTAATCGATGTCCACCTATACTGTCACTGTCCGTGATGATGGTGAGCATCTGTTTTCAGGGTTCACTGTAAGCTTTTTTAAGCGAAGTTTCGTCTAAAAAACGATTGAAGCCTCAGTCATCCGTTTCTGACCGTCAACCAGTTTTCGACTACTCAAGGATTCACAACATGCATCTCCAAGAAGGACATACCGTCGGTATCGACCTGGGAACAACATACTCTTCATTAGCCATGATCGGCGATGACGGCGAACCCATCACAATCACCAACAACGATGGCTCTCCCATCACTCCCTCCGTCGTTTTGCTCGGCGACGACGGACAGGTGGTCGTCGGTCCTTCTTTCGAACGGATGTCTGTGGAAGATCCGCAACGGATCATTGAAGCGATTAAACGTCAGATGGGCAATAAAGATTTCAACATCGTCTACCAAAATAAAAAACTCACTCCTGAATTCATCTCGGCACTCATCCTCAAAAAACTCAAGCAGGACGCGGAATCAAAAATCGGACCAATTGCCAACGCCGTGATCACCGTCCCTTACTACTTCAACGACCTCAGACGCAAAGCCACGCAAGATGCCGGTCGCATCGCTGGCCTGAACGTCATTGACATCATCAACGAGCCAACCGCAGCTACCCTCGGCTACGCCTGGATCAAAGGCGAACTCGGCCGTGGCGGCGACGCCAAAGAAAAAACGATTCTCGTCTACGATCTTGGGGGAGGAACCTTCGACGTGACCGTCGTTCGCTACACACCCTCAAACTTCAAAGTTCTGGCAACCGATGGCGACGTCATGCTCGGCGGTCTCGATTGGAGCCGACGGATCGTCGACCACGTCTGCGAACAATTCCAGCGTAAATACGAAGACGATCCCCGCGATGATCCAGAAACCCTCCTCCAGTTCACTCAGGAATGTGAGCAGGCAAAACGCGACCTCAGCTCCAAAGCCCAGGTCAGCGTCTCGGTTTACTACAAAGGGAAATCTCTCAGCGTCGCGATCACCCGTGCTGACTTTGAACGCATGACCGGCGACCTTCTCCAGCGAACCCGCGACACCACCGAACTCGTCATGGAACAGGCCGGAGTCTCTCCAGCCGAACTCGACGAAGTCGTCCTTGTCGGAGGGTCGACGTACATGCCCGTCGTCGAAAAAATGCTCACTGAAATCTGCCAGAGAAAACCATCACGCGACGTCAAACCAGAAGAAGCAGTCGCGATGGGCGCAGCCATCCACGCGGCCATTCTCGAAGCCAAAGCCACCAAAGGAAAGTCCCGCATGGGGCAGGCCGTCATGAATCGACTCCGATCTGTCGTCACCTCAGACGTCAATTCGCACTCTCTGGGTGTCAAAATCAGTGATCCTAATAATCGACAACGCAAAATTAACCACATCATGATCCCTAAAAACACTCAAATCCCTTACAACGTCTCACAGCGTTTTGTCACCAACACCTCTAATCAACAAACGATCCATGTCAATATCCTCGAAGGGGACGCCATCGATCCATCTGCCTGCACCTTGATCGGCGATTTCCGTATCGTCAATCTTCCCTCAAACCTTCCCGCAGGTTCGCCTGTTGAAATCACTTACAGCTACGATTCCAACGGACGGATTCAGGCGACCGCCCGGGAACTCGTCGGCAACCGCGAAGCGATGACCGAAATCGTCCGCGATTCCGGCATCAACAATGAACAAGTCGATACGTTCTCCACTCTTGCCGAATCCTACTCAGTGGAGTAACTTGGATCTGGCCAGCGACAAGACAAGGCCCCTGTCGGTCTCATGCAGACCGGCAGGGGTTTTCAGTGCCATCACTTGGCCCTGCAATGATTCAGCTCCCCATATCACCCCTCCCAAGTCTGCAACAAAGGCATTCCATCGTGGCGATTGACGTTTATAAAGAGTGGCTGGGCATCCCCGAAGAATTTAGACCGCCAAACCATTATCAACTCCTCAGGCTGGTCGACTTCGAAGACGATACCAATAAAATCCGCTCCTTCTACAAAAAACTCAACTCGATGGTTCGCAAGTATGCAACCGGACAATATTCCATCGAGTCGCAGGAACTTCTCAACGAACTCGCCAAGGCGATGCTTTGCCTGACCGACGCCGTCCGCAAACGTGAATACGACGAAAGCCTGGGTCGAGAATTCGAAGAAGAAGAAACCCTCTTCCCCACTATGCCGCAACTCGCCGTCAAACAAGGGCTTCTCTCACGCGAACAGGTCAAGGATGCG
>JBGSVC010000042.1:0-28451 GCA_041753175.1 Planctomycetaceae bacterium | reverse complement strand
GATGGAAAAATCCTGATCTTTGAATTCATCATGAATCGCGACGACATTGGGCATCTCTGCCAGACAGGGTCCGCACCAGGTTGCCCAGTAATCCACAACTACGACCTTGCCTTTGTAGCTGGCAAGATCCAGTGTTCCTCCTCCGAGTTGTGGTCCGGAGAAGCTGACGAATGAAACCCCACCTGCTTCCCCGGTCGAATAAATGTACGAGAGCGCCATCTCCTTTTCGGTTTCAGAAAGTTGATCGTTGTCGAGCAGCAGGCGGATGGTGATCAGTCGATATCCAAGTGCAAACGGGGTGTCAGATTCCATCAGCGATTTTCCCAATGTCGAAAACGCCGTATACGGACTGCGACCCCCATATCGAGCCCAACTCAGCAAAGCGTTCGTATAATGATGAGGTTGGAAGTCTTCCGAGCGAGCGATTTTGTAAATCACCTGAGGCATGAGTCGATCGATCCAGCCAGTGTAGGCGCCCGCTGATTCAGGGAGCTCCCCAAACGTGATGACGTAATCCGTCATACTGTCGACGGCTTCGGTCGCCGGGGAGAGGGGGCCATTGGTCAACTTGTTTTTCAGATAGATGGCAAATGATTTTCGATAGGATTCTTTGCCAAGCTCGATGTGAGAAGACTCCAGAGTTTCAAACCAGGAGGTGAGTTGTTCCTCTCTGGATTTCTGGACGAGACGAAGTTCTTCGCTGCCACGAGCCAAAGGCTTTTCGCTACGTATCGTCAGGATCTGATCCAGCTCAGTAATGAGTGAGTCTGCAGTTGGAGGAGCCGCGGAGACCGCCGGAGTCGTCGAGTCGGGAGGCATGCTGAAACAGAGGTCACCATTCACATAAACCAGCAGCATCGTGGAGAGTAGGCAGAGGAAGGCGGGAGGCGAGCATTTCGACATAGTTACGACCTTGAGTGTGAGGAATGAATCGTCACAACGTACTTGCAAGACCCATGCCGAGATCTGTGCAGAAAATGCAGTGTCCGTGACAGTCTGCCTCGAATTGAAGAATTGGAAATCCTTCTAATTCCCTGAATCTCAAAGCGTTATGAGCGGAAGACGCGAGCCGTTGACCAATGCGAAAAATAACAGAGTGGCTTCCAGAAGATCGATCGAGTTACGCCAAAGTCGCGCGTCACATTTCAGGACGCAGCGTGCAGCGCGCACTTGCGACAACGTCCCGAAAACAAGATGCTCATTGGCAATGCAAGATTGCTCAAAGAAAAGGCCGGATCGCCGATGAGGTTAACGTTGAAACGCGAAATGTACCGGGCGTCACGCCGGTCTGGCGTCGAAACTCATTTGAAAAATGTGACTTGTTGGCAAAGCCGCATTGTCGTGCGATCTCTTCCAGGGTATGCGGTGACTGGGTGTTGCGTAGTAGTTCTTTTGCTTTTTGAATCCGAAGGTTAGAAAGAAAACGCATCGGCGTTTCTCCGACGGTTTTTTTGAAGAGCCTGGCAAAATGTCCTTTATGCACTTCAGCAGCGGCAGAGAGTTCATCCAGTCCGATGGATTCACCGAGGTGGGCTTGCATATAGTCAATTGCACGGCTGACAGTGCGTGGAGATAATTTTGTATGTTGGAGCGATAAAGGTTCTTTCATCCCTCCCAGAGTGGCGATGCGTCCGATGATACTCTGAAAGAGCCCATCGATGACCAGACAATGACCTGAAGACTGTCCACGTCGTGATTCGTGCAGCAATTGTGTCAGAAAAAACATCAGGGGTTCGTCACGAATCACGCCGCTGTGTAATGGAGAAAGATCTGGAATGTCTTCTCCTGTGGATTGCGTGAACTGTTCTTTGATCACATTTGTTGGAAAGTAAATGCCAATCGATTCAAACGGTCCGACCCCTTTCAAAGAGTTGCCGGCTTGATATCCTCCGAAGACGATATCGCCGGGATGGTTTTTTCTCAAAAACCGGCCACAGCCAAAGTCAACTTCAAGAGGATTCCGGGCGCCGCTTCGGACAAGCAGAGACATAAAGTATTCGTGTTCGCCAATGCCAAAATGGGTGAATGCTTCCGCGACAGCACAGTGGGCGATCTCAAAGGATTTTCTAGGGCTGACGTAGAATTCTGATTCCAGGAACAGACTTTTCACCCAGCCCGGACTCGATGAATGACGATGCCAACCCTCTACACCCTGAGAGGGGTGGCCGCCTGGTTTGTCGGTAACTGGGGTATTGTCATTGCCTGCCATAACGGTGATCTTTGTTGTTCTCGGAATGCGACAGGGGCGTAGCCTTTGGCAGAATTATAGAATGACAAGTTCATTCCGACAGTCTTGAGAAACACAGGCACACAATGAAAATTAGCCCGGTTCTCAATCTCAACATGCACTTCATCAAACCAGTTTCCTGGCCCTGCATCAATAGGCATTTTGGATCAGGACCAAAAATAGAAGAGTGCGGACCGATCAAGCGGCCACGATCAGCCAGAGTTAAATTGCCGGCGGAGGACAACGGGACTGGAAATGCGAGTGATGCTGGGATAGAGTAGGCCTCCGAAAAGTCTATAGAGATATGCATCCGAGAAGATTCTGAGAAACGTAATATGAGATATCTTTCAAATTGCCTGATGTGGGGTGTGACAGTTTTCGGCCTGACCATCGTTTTGCCAGTGTGTCAATCAGAGGCGCAATCGGCCGGATGGGAAGCGGGAAAGCCGGTTCCTTTGGCAAGTCAAATCGGCCCTTTGGGGGCAACTCATGACTATGAAGTGACTCCGATGTGTACTGCGGATCTTTATGGCCACGGACCGTATGACCTGATCTTGCGCGATGCACGCATTCTGCCCTTTAAGTCTTTTGATGATCATGGTGTACCGGTCTATGGTCAGCCTGTCCGTCAAAAACTCTTACCCGGCCAATGGGTGCCGTTGGTAGATCGCGGGAAGCTGGAAGCGATCGTCCTCACTTCAAAAGAATGGCAACTATGGCAATTTGAACCTGAGCGTCATGAGTTTGAACTTAAGCAGTCATGGCAAGTGTCTGTGCCGCGCAGAGCAAACATCAAAGCGGCCATCTCATGGGGACAAAATCGCATTGCGGTGTTGTTTACCAAAGGTGATGGATTGTCGCGGGGCGTCCCAGGAGCAGGATCGCATTCGGCGGACTATCAGCCTTTTGATGGAGCCGGGATTTGGCGTGGCACATTATCGTATGAAAATCTCGGTGCCGTTGTCATGGAACAGGGAAAAACGAGTTGTGAAGTGACATTCCCCTTATCTGCCGATGCACGTGATTTTCTGATTCGTTGTACCGGGATGACGGCAGTGCAGTTTCCGGGGTTCAAACAACGGGGAGTTGTCGGGGCTGCTTCACAGGGCATGTTCTATTATTTTCCGGTTCAAGAGCATGCCGCAGGACTGCTTCAAGAAAAGGTATTTGTCGGCAACAGGCGTGGAAACGGGATGCGACATCCGGGCATGTTTCCGGCGCCTGTCTTGTTGCCTCATCCAGAGACGGGTGATTCAGATCTGCTGGTCGGCGACACCGGGACGTTGTGGTTTTATCGCTTTTCCGGAACGTTCACGGCACACGGAGGACCGATTTATGATGCAGGCGTGCCAGCACTCATTGAAAGCCCGCAGTTGTCGCTGGGGGCGTTGCCCGTGATCACCTCCGGCGACCTGGACGGGGATGGCCTGATTGATCTGGTTGCCGGCAATGATGCGGGACATCTGTTTTATATCCGTAATCGCGGAGACCGTGGGACCATGTTGCTCGATCCTCCCCTACGCCTGCAAAGCGATGGCGAAATCTTCAAGGTAGACGGAGGGTATAGTGGAGTTCAGGGACCGCCGGAATCGCGTTGGGGCTATACCTGCCCAAGTGTGTGTGACTGGAATGGGGATGGATTGGCAGATCTGGTCTACAACAGTATTCTCGGCCAGATCAGTGTGTTGTTGCAGCGTCCACAGACGAGTCCTCCTGCTTTTGAAAAGCCGTACGTCTTGCGAAGTGATACGATGGAATTGCAGTTAGTCTGGCGAACTCAGCCCGCAGTCACAACGTGGGGGCAGGCAGAGGGACGCCGTTGTCTGGTCGTCAATGATGAGCACAACCAGCTTCGGTGTTATTGGCAGGTCGATGCAGAAAACGTGACGCCCGGAGAGTTATTGAGAATGACGACCGGAGAGCCGATTCAGGCGCATGGTCAGCGATTTGGAGGTCAGTTTGGTCGGACCAAGTTGCAAATCGTCGATTGGGATGGCGATGGACAGCTCGACTTGCTCCTGGGAACAGGAAGGGCGGCGTCGATCCCGGGACCAGGAGGCATCCCGGACGAAACGTTCACAGGGGATCGTCGCCAGGCCTCGGTATTGTTGATGCGAAATGCAGGGACAAATGCAGCGCCGGTCTTTGAGTATCCGCAGGTGATGTGTTCACAGGGGACTAAGCTGGAAATGGGTGTGCACAGCTGCTCGCCGCTGGCTATTGATACGGGGTATCACGCTAGTAGCCCCGCCGATTCGGCTCGAAGTGTTCAAAGTCGAAGTGATGGTAGCCGAAAACAGCTTGATTTGCTGGTTGGACACGAAGACGGCGGAGTCTACTATTTCCCGGGCTCCACGCTCTCGACGCAGAATGCCAGGTGAAACGGGTCGTCATCGATATCGTATTTGGCGAGAGATAGGCCCTGTTGTCGATGGAAAAAAACGGTGGTTTGGGAATAATGGTAGCAAGAGTCTGACATCCTGTTGAGAATCGACTTCGTGTCTATTTTCAACACGCCAAAAACGCCCGAAACCGAACGTTTTTGAGGAATCCATCCGTGGAATCCTGCAGCCCTTTGAAAATCAACGTGCTGCCAAGACTCAATTTGTTCTCTTCAAGCCGCCATTTAATGCCGCCACTGACAGTAGGGCCTATGTCGACAAAAAAACCGCGGACGGATAATCACGCCAATAACGCCTATCTACATCTGCGAAACAAATTGGTCGCCGGTGAGTTTGAGCCGGGTGCACGGATTTTGTATGGGCCGGTGGGAAAAGAGATTGGTGTGAGTGCAACTCCCGTGAGGGAGGCGGCTGGACGATTGGCCAATGAGGGCCTGCTGGATCTGGTTCCCAATATGGGGGCGATTGTTCGCAAGCTGGATCGCAAAGCACTCATTGAGGTTTATGAAGTCCGCGAGATTTTTGAACCTCATGCGTCTGCTTTGGCAGCCGAGCGAGCGACCACGGAGGAAATCAAAAAGCTTTCAGCCGAGTTGAAAAAAATGACTCAGATTCAATCCCGCTACAAAGGGGATATATTGCAATTTGCAGAGCGACCTGACGCGCGTCAGTTTGACCGGGCGGACTATGAGTTTCACATGTTGATTTTGAATGCGACCGGGAACGACACTTTGATTCGAACCGCGTCGCAGTCACAGGCGCTAACGCGTGTCTTCGGGATTCGTCCACACCGCTATGATTTTCAGGTGATGAAGCGAGCCTGTGATGACCACGCGAAAATCCTGGATGCGATCATCGTCAGGGATGCCCCAGCGGCCAGCGCCGCGGCAGCCGAACATATCCGTAACGGTCTTGCCGGATCGTTGCGTGAATATGAAGCCAACGACGGAGAATCGATCGCGAAATCACAAAGCCCTTCCAAAAAGTAGAAGCGCTGGCGATATTAAAGTTGTCGAAGCCAGTGAGGGCGGCTGCTAAATGCACAGCCTGATGTGTGTTCACTGATTGCGTGCAAATCGTACAAAACAAACTTGACTGATGTAAAAGTCCGGGTACACTGAATTACTCTATAGACTTTTTGTACTTCGGAAACACGTGATTCATGACGACGATTCCAACAACTGAACTTGCTGAAAAAACCGCACTGGCGATTGAGCCAAGATATCGAGGGATTGTTCCACCACTGATCACCCCATTGAAAGGGCGTGATCAATTAGACAAATCAGGCTTATCCCGCATGCTCGAGCATGTGATTTCGGGAGGAGTTTCTGGAGTCTTCATTCTGGGCACAACGGGTGAAGCGCCAAGTCTGAGTTATCGCCTGCGACGTGAGATGATCACTGAGACGGTTCAGATCGTCGGGGGGAGAGTTCCCGTTTTCGTAGGTGTTGCGGATACGGCGTTTGTGGAATCAGTTCAACTGGCCGAGTATGCAGCCGATTGCAAGGCAGATGCTGCCGTGTTAACGACCCCTTTTTACTTTCCCGTGGGCCAGTCAGAATTGACAAAATACATTCAAAATATTGTGCCCGAAATTCCTTTGCCGGTGATGTTGTACAACATGCCAGGGTTGACGAAGGTCTGGTATGAAATTGAAACCCTGTCGACTTTGACATCAATGAGATCCATTATCGGTGTCAAAGACAGTAGTGGAGATCTGAACTATTTTGGTCGGTTGTGTCAGCTCAAAAAGCTCCGTCCCGACTGGTCGATTTTTATGGGACCAGAGGCAATGCTGCCCGACGCGATGGCGTTGGGAGCCGATGGGGGAGTGACTGGTGGTGCAAACGTCCTGCCGCGATTGTTTGTCGATTGTTATCAGGCGTTGTCTGACGGTGATCACGACCAGACACAATCATGCATGAAGGTGATCAGCCAGTTTCAATCGATCTATGAGATTGGCAAATACGCCTCGCGACATATCAAGGCCACGAAGTGCGCGGTGTCGCTGTTGGGGCTGTGCCAGGATCAACTGGCCGATCCGTTTGATGTTTTTCTGCCGCATGATCGTCAACGGGTTGCTCAGATTCTTCAAGCCATAGGTGTGCTCAAGACGTGATTGCTGCCCTGTTTTTTACTGGTCTGGACTATGCTGTGGTCGTGGGATACTTCGTCGGTATTCTGGGGCTGGGGTTATTATTCTGGCGTCGTAACAGTTCATCCGATGACTTCACCGCAGCAGGCCGATCGCTGCCGGGGTGGTTGTGTGGGTTATCAATTTTTGCGACCTATCTGAGCAGTATCAGTTATCTGGCGATTCCGGGAAAAGCGTTTGTCGACAACTGGAATGTCTTCATGTATTCGCTGGCGATTCCGATCGCAGCAGCGATTGCGGTGCGTTATTTTCTGCCTCTGTATCGAGCCTCAGGCGAGGTTTCGGCGTATTCGCTTTTGGAAAAGCGATTTGGATTGTGGGCACGCATTTATGCCAGTGCCTTCTATCTACTTTATCAGATCGCCCGGATGGGGGTCGTGATGTATTTGATGGCATTGCCAATGGCTGTGCTCTTCGGATGGGATATCCGACTGGTCATTATCGTGACAGGCGTGGTCGTGATTGGGTATTCGTTTATCGGCGGTATCGCGGCTGTGATCTGGGCCGATGCCGTTCAGGCGATTGTGTTGATTGCAGGTGCGCTATTGGCACTATTTATTTTATTGACAAATATTCCTGGCGGGATCTCCGAAGTGTGGGCGAGAGGTCAGGCGGAGGGAAAATTCTCACTGGGGAGTTCTTCGATCTGGGTGTGGTCAGAACCGACAATCTGGGTCGTGTTGGCTTATGGACTGTTTGATAACTTGCGGAATTTCGGCATCGATCAGAGTTATATTCAGCGTTACATTGCATCGTGTAGTGATCGAGAAGCTGCCAGGAGTGTGTGGTGGGGGGCGTTGTTGTATGTACCGGTGAGTGCTCTGTTTTTGTTGATCGGGACATCCCTGTATGTCTTTTATGAATCACACCCGCAACAGACAGCGCAACTCAAGACGATCGTCGCCGAGCAAAAGTTGATGCAGGCGGGGATGTTGCCCACAGATGCAGATTATTCGACGCAGCTTCAATCTCGCATTGCCGCGTTGGAAAGTAAGGATCTGGGAGACCGGGCATTTCCACATTTTATGGCAGCATTGCTACCCTCGGGAGCACGAGGATTATTGATTGCAGCGGTCTTTGCCGCAGCGATGAGCACGGTTTCTACGTCATTAAATTCGTCAGCGACGTTGATCATGAGCGATTTTTATCAACGTCTGTATCAACCCGGCGCGACGGATGTGCAGAAGGTCTGGGTGTTGAGGCTCTCGACGATTGTCTGGGGAATCCTGGGGACGATGATGGCGCTGGTTTTGATTCGTGTCACCGAAAGCGCCCTGGATATCTGGTGGCTGCTTTCGGGTGTGCTCGGAGCCGTGATTGTGGGGTTGTTTTTACTTGGCGTGGTCGTCCCGGAATTGCGCAGTCGTGGCGCGGTGGTGACGTTGTGGGTCGGGATGATGCTGATTGCATGGATGACACTTTCCAGAACAAAGTTCTGGCCGGAGTCCTGGGTTTCAAGTTCTCTAAGCCCCTTGTTGATTATTGTCCTGGGTCCCCTGGCGATGATCGTGCTGGGAAGTCTTTGGGCACGTCTGCAACCCACTGGCAAGAGTTCCACTTCCTGATCGATTTTCTGAAAGTCGGAGCCTTTTTGCGCTCCGATGACAAGTGCAGAGATAACAAAGGTGAATACGATGTGGATAAGGTTTGTACTGCCCTTGTTGTTGGCGGCGCAGTGGATCGTGGCGACAAGCGTTCCAGCGCGCGGCGAGGATTTGGAGCATCTGCAACCCTTATTGTATCAAAACCCCGGACTTGAAGTTGACCTGGGCGTTGGGCTATGGGCCTATCCGATGCCTTTCGATTACGACAACGACGGCGATCTGGATTTATTAGTCGGGTGTCCCGATAAACCCTCGCAAGGGACGTATTTTTTTGAGAACACCAGCCAGGACCCACACCTGAAGATGCCGGTCTTTGAACCGGCAGTTCGTCTGGGTGATGGTCATCATTATCTGATGCTCAGCATGGTTAATGAGGAGCCAGTGATTCTGCGTCCGGGCAAAGCCTATCGACGAAATCCACAGACGTTGCAATTTGATTTCAACAGTCCTCAAAAACTGCAGGCGCCAGAGAATCCGCATCTCAATTCCGGAGGACGTATCCGCGCCAACATGTGGCGGATGGTCGATTTCGAAGGGGACGGAGACCATGATCTTCTTGTGGGAATTGGCGACTGGTCTGACTATGGCTGGGATCATGCGTATGACAATCTTGGTCAGTGGCGTAATGGACCGCTGCACGGGTATGTGTATGTGATGTTGAACTCGGGAAGCGATTCTGAGCCCGTCTACGCGGAGCCTTATCGTCTGCGTGCCGGTGGAGGCGAAGTGGATGTCTATGGGTGGCCATCGCCAAATATGGTTGATTTCGATGGTGACGGCGATCTGGACTTATTGTGCGGGGAATTTATGGATGGCTTCACGTATTTCCAGAATTGGGGGACGCGACAGGAGCCACGCTACGCCGCAGGAGTCAAACTCTGTCAGGCCGATGGGTCTGCCTTGGTGATGCATTTGCAGATGATCACGCCGACGGCGATCGATTGGGATCGTGATGGCGATGTCGATATGATTGTGGGAGATGAAGATGGACGGGTGGCGTTTGTAGAAAACACAGGCCGCCTGAGCGACGCGACGCCGGTCTTTGAATCGCCCCGCTATTTTCGACAAAAAGCCGACCAACTCAAGTGTGGAGCCTTGTCGACGCCTTATGCCTGCGACTGGGATCGCGATGGCGATGAGGATATCATCTGCGGCAACACAGCAGGGAATATCAGTTGGTTTGAAAATCTGGGACTGGGAGAAAACGGCAAGCCTCGATGGGCGGAGGCGAGATTGCTCAACGTGGAAACACAAGGAGGTGAGCATCTGCCGTTTCGGGTGATGGCGGGTTCGGATGGTTCGATACAAGGGCCTTGTGAGGCGAAGTGGGGCTACACCACGCTATCAGTGGCGGATCTTAATCGCGATGGCAAACCGGATATTGTCTATAACTCAATCCTCGGTCGGCTCGGAAAGTTATTGCAGAAAGATCATGATCTGGTCGTCGAAGCCGATTTTGACAGCGGACTGCTCGAAGCGCCTCCGGTCTGGTCGTGGTGGCAACGCGAATCGCCGACATCTCTGACGCAGTGGCGGACAACGCCGGTGGTCATTGATTTTGATGGGGATCAACAACTCGATCTGGTCATGCTTGATCAGCAAGGTTTCCTGACACTGCGTCGAGGATTTGGCCAAGCAGAGAGAATCTTTCTCGATGAGAAGGGGGACCAGTTGCGCTTAACCTCGACTTCGTGTGGCAGTTCCGGACGAATCAAACTGGCTGTCGTGGATTGGGACGGCGATGGACGTCTTGATGTATTGACCAATTCGGAAAATGCCCGATGGTATCGAAATTGTCAAGAAGTGGATTCAAGGATCGTGATGAAAAACGTAGGGAATCTGGCGCGTCGGAATGTCGCCGGGCATACCTCGTCACCGGCAATCTGCGACTTTAACAACGACGGCAAACCAGATCTGCTGGTGGGGTCAGAAAATGGACGTCTCTATCATATCGAACATGATCAGTGTGTGTCGTATTCCGAAGAGGAAACACGCGTAAAAACCAATAACGACTTTTTGAAAGAGGTCCCCTTGAAAACAATCGAACAAGCGATCGTCACATCAGAAATGATCAGTCGTCAGCCTCCCACGGAGTTCAGCCACGCGTCAACGATTTGTCAGTCCAGCCGTGGGTTGGTTGCTGCCTGGGCGGGCGGGACAAAATCCCGCGCCGAGGATGTCGGAATCTGGACCAGCTATCACGATGGCAGCAAGTGGACAGGGCCGATCGAAGTCGCTGACGGACGGCAACATGCAGGGCTGCGCTATCCCTGTTGGAATCCTGTTTTGTTTCAACCTCCAGGCGATGGACCGACGCTGTTGTTCTTCAAGGTTGGGCCCAGTCCCGATGCATGGTGGGGAGAAATGATGATCAGCTACGATCGAGGCCGTAGCTTTGGCCATCGTCGTCGATTGCCCGAGGGGATCATCGGACCAGTCAGAAATAAGCCGATCCTGTTAAGTGATGGCCAGACATTGCTGTGTGGATCCTCTCAAGAGCAAGACCGCTGGTTGACATCAATGCAAACTGTCTCTCTGGACGATGGCCATGTCGGTTCGCAATGGAAGGTCGTGGGGCCAATCGACGAGTCTGGGAACTGGAATGTCATTCAACCAACCTTTTTATCGCCGGGCGGGACGTCGTTGCAGATGCTGTGTCGTACGCGGGAGGGCATGATCGTGACCAGTTTCTCCAGCGACAACGCAGAGTCGTGGTCGGCATACACATCGACCGGCATCCTCAATCCCAATTCAGCAATTGATGCCATCACACTCAAAGATGGTCGGCATCTTCTGGTTTACAACGATGTTGATCAGGCAGAGGCCGACAAAGGCCTGCGACATACCTTGTCTGTCGCGATTTCCACAGACGGAAACCAGTGGGAAAAAGCATTGACGCTCGATGATACTCCCGATAACGAGTTCAGTTATCCTGCGGTGATTCAATCTGACAGCGGAGATGTCCACATTACCTATAGCTGGAACAAGACACGTATCAAGCATGTCGTGATCGATCCAGAACACCTGTCAGGGACAGTCAACGTCATCACGATGGAGCCCACCCCATGAGTCAGGTGGTGTCGTTAGGACTGGACTTTGGAACCGAATCAGTGCGTGCCGTACTGATTGATCGACAGGGGACGGAGTTGGCTTCTGAAAGCCATGCCTATGCTCATGGCCAGATCACGACCAGGCTGCCCGGAAGCACTGTCGTCCTGCCGGCCAAGTATGCACTTCAGTCGCCAACAGACTGGACCGAGTCGGCGACGATAGCCACACGCAGCGCGCTGCGCAGTGCAGGTCTGGATCCAACACAGGTGGTGGGGATGGGAGTCGCGTTTACAAGCTGTACCATGTTGCCAGCCACAGCCGACGGAACTCCGCTGTGTTGTCTGGATGGCTTGAAAAACAAGCCATTGTCGTGGCCGAAGTTATGGAAGCATCATGGTGCTCTCGAACAGACCCGTCGCATGAATGAGGTCGCAAACAGTCGACAGGAAACGTTCTTGAATCGTTATGGAGGGGTGATCGGCATTGAATGGTTTTTTCCAAAATTGTTAGAAACAATCGAGCAGTCTCCCGAGGTGGCACAAGCCGCCGACGTCTGGATTGAAGGCGGAGACTGGGTCGTGTGGCAGTTGGTCGGATGCCCGGCTGAAAAGCTGACACGTTCCATGTGTCAGGCCGGTTACAAAGCATTGTGGTCCTCACTGGAAGGCTATCCTTCGATCGAATACTTCCAGGCTGTCCATCCCCAACTGGCAGAAGCGGTGACACAAAAACTGCCGGGAGTCATGCGCTCGCCCGGAGAATCTGCAGGTGGACTGTCTGCCAGCATGGCCGAGCGACTCGGCTTGACGGCAGGAATTCCCGTTTCGACGGCCATCATCGATGCGCATGCAGCGGTGCCCGGCGTCGGTGCTGCACAGCCCGGTACGCTCGTCATGGTCATGGGAACCAGTAGTTGTCACATGTTGAATTCACATGTCTGTGCCCAGATTGCAGGTGTGGCAGGTGTCGTCGAGGGTGGCATTCTTCCGGGATTGTGGGGATATGAGACAGGTCAGGCGGCAGTGGGAGATGCCTTCGCGTGGCTGGCACGTTTGTTGGGTTTGACTTCTTTTGAGTCACTGGCTGAAAAAGCCAACGCGCTTCCTCCAGGTGCCGAAGGGGTGTTGTGTCTGGACTGGATGAATGGTTGCCGAACACCGCTGATGGATGGCAGTCTGCGGGGGGCTTTCACGGGCCTGAGTCTGCATCATGGCCCGGAGCATCTTTATCTGGCGTTGATGGAAGCCTCGGCATTTGGATTGCGCTGGATTGTGGAATTGCTGGAAGAAGGCGGAATCGAGATCGACCGATTCGTCGCCACGGGAGGATTGCCCCATCACAATCGGGCATTTGTCGAAGTCTATGCGGATGTGCTCAACCGCGAGATCGAAATTCATCCCTCAACACAAGGTCCGGCGATTGGAGCGGCAGTGCTCGGGATGGTCGCTGCGGGAACTGCTGTCAGTGGATTCGAAACAATCACGCAGGCATCGACCGCAATGGCCTCGGCACGCGCCGATGAGAAGATTGTCATCAAGCCTCGACAGGAACGTGTCGGGGCTTACCAACCGCTGTATGCCAGTTATCGATCGTTAGCCGACATGCTGCGCGGAAACTAAAAACGACACCACGATATTTTTGGAGCGCTCCTGATGAACAAGCCTGTAATTGTTGTCGCTTCCGGCGACTTGAGAGATTCTGCCAATCAGACGTGCTGGCCTGCACAGGAGCAGATGGAGGCCCGACTGACAAAAGCCGTTGAGTCTCTGGGATTTCAGATCCAACGCGGACATGCATTTGATGACCGTCGCGGGCATGGCTTTATTCGCTCGCAACGACAAGGGATGGAAGTCTTCCGGGAGATCGATCCCGATGCACCATTGATCGTCGCTGAAGCCGTGTGGCAATATTCGCATCATGTGCTGCCGGGACTCATGACGCATCGCGGACCAATTCTGACACTCGCCAACTGGTCGGGACAATGGCCGGGGCTGGTCGGATTGTTGAACCTGAATGGCTCGTTGACCAAAGCCGGGGTCTCCTATTCGTCGTTATGGAGTGAGACATTTGAAGATGAGACGTTCATGACGAAACTGAAATTCTGGTTGCACACCGGTCAGGTTCAACACGACACCTCGCATGTTTCTGCCTTTGACAGGGCGTCTTGTCAACAGCGGGTCTGTGACGTTGGCGATGCGGTCGCAAATCGATTGCTCCGCGACAAAGCAATTATGGGCGTCTTCGATGAGGGCTGCATGGGAATGTTCAATGCCATTATTCCCGATCACTTGTTGAACAAGACCGGGCTCTTCAAGGAACGACTCAGTCAATCAGCACTGGTCTATGAAACGCGGCTGGTCAGCGATCAGGAGGCTGGAGAAATCAGACGCTGGCTCGACGACCATGGAATGACATTCCATACCGGCCCAGACCCCAAGACCGATCTGACAGACGCTCAGATTCTCGATCAATGCAGAATGTATATCGCGGCGCTGCGGATCGCAGACGACTTTGGTTGTGATTGCATTGGTATTCAGTATCAACAGGGACTCAAAGACCTGCTGCCCGCCAGTGATCTGGTCGAAGGAATGCTCAACGATTCGATTCGTCCCCCCGTCTTTTCGCGGGATGGCTCCCGAGAGTTGTATGCAGGCAAGCCGTTGACGCATTTCAACGAAGTCGATGAGTGTGCAGGACTGGATGGGCTGTTGACTCAGCGCACCCATGAACTACTGGGACAACCTGTCGAAAACACCCTCCATGATCTCAGATGGTCTGATCGAGATGCCTCGGGGACCGTCAACGAGGAGGTGTGGGTTTTGGAAATCAGTGGAGCAGTACCGGCTTCGCACTTTGCCAACGGTTGGGCCGATGCAGAAGGATTTCGACAGCCCGCGATGTATTTCCCGTCGGGCGGGAGCACGATACGCGGGATTTCAAAACCTGGAGAAGTGATCTGGTCGAGAATTTTAATCGAACAGGATCGCCTCAAGATGGATCTGGGACGTGCACGCGCTATCGAGTTGCCTGAGTCTGAAACTCAGCGCCGCTGGGAGTCGACAACTCCTGTTTGGCCGATGATGCATGCGGTTTTTGAAGGCGTGACCAGAGACCAAATGATGGCGCGACACCAGGCCAATCACATTCAGGTAGCCTATGCTCATTCCGCCGAAGAGGCGGATCTCGCGATGCACGCCAAAGCCATTGCGGCGTCACGTCTGGGGCTGGACGTCTGCCTGTGTGGCGTTAAATGAGTTTATCAGACTGGTTTTCAGGGAGAGAGTTGCCATTTTAAGAAATTTTTCCTGATGCCAGAAAAGTCTATAGACTACAATCTCGAACACAATTACAATCTTGAATATGTTGTTCCATTTCTGTCTTTTCTTTAGCAAAAGAGTCATGCCATGTCCCAGAAAACCCGCGGCTTTACCCTGATTGAACTTCTCGTCGTCATTGCCATCATCGCGACGCTTGTGGCAATTTTGCTGCCCGCTGTCCAGCAGGCACGTGAAGCAGCACGTCGTTCGACCTGCAAGAACAACCTCAAGCAAATCGGCTTGGCTTTACACAACTACCACGATACCTACAACGTGTTTCCTGCCGCCTGGGTCTGGGACGACAACGGTAACGATGCCGGTGCCGCCTACGGTTGGGCTGTCTTCTTATTGCCTCAACTTGAACAAGGCCCTTTGTACGATGCCTTGGCTCCCAACTCGCCTCGCAATCTCGATGAGCTTTACATCGCTTCTCCGGCTCCTGCTGATCAGGCGTTGTTAGAAACGATTATTCCAGTCTTCCGCTGTCCCTCAGACATCACACCTCCGCTGAATAACTTGGGACGATTTGGTAATCCACGACGCTTCAATCCCTCGACGTCGAACTATGTCGCACAAGTAGGAGGCAGTGATCCTCGCGTACTGGGAGGAACTCCCAAGCCAACAGAAGGGATGTTCTATGCCAACAGCTTCCTGGGATTTCGCGACATGACCGATGGCTCCAGTAACACGATCATGATTGGTGAACGCGATGGTGGTCCCACCGGCCCCAATCCTGCGGGGACGATTGAGAGCTTCAAAGCCGCGTATTGGGCCGGAGTCGGCAGACAGCAATTGAACAACTTCGATGCCATCGCGACCTGTTTGGCACGCACCTGGGCCGGGATCAATATCGATTATCAAGTCCTGAACCAGACAAGCAATGTGGGAAAGGGATTTTCAAGTCTGCATCAGGGGGGAGCTCAGGTGCTGCTCGGAGATGGAGCCGTGCGATTCCTCTCTGAAAATATCGATATGAACGGTGTCTTTTTGCCTCTGTGCTATCGAGAAGATGGCGCAGTTGTCGGTGAGTTTTAGTAATAATCTTCAAATGTCCCTCATGACGATCATCCCTGCTGAGAACGATTGGATATTCTGACATGCTCAATGTCTACTTAAAGAACGGCTTTTTCCTCGTGCTGGTGTTGGCAATCACGGGTTGCCAGGGCCAGCAGTTTGGTACCGTGACCGGGTTGTTAAATGTCGATGGCAGCCCGCTGGGGGGCTTTGATGTGTACTTTGTTCCCGTCAGCGGAGGCGGACAGGTTCAGGGGTCTGCGGGCCTCGATGGGAAATTCAAGTTGTTTCGAGGTCGGGGTGTAGAAAAAATCCCTGTTGGTGAGTATCGGGTTTATGTCGCTGCGACAGACATGATCAACGATGTCCCCATGCCCAAGGTCAAGCTGGCCAGCGAATTCACCGTGCTGGGTGAGGCGACGATCATCAAGGAAATCAAAGCGGGCGAAAACGACTTCACCCTGGATGTGAAGTCGGTCGGCAAAAAGTAAAGTACTGGCTGATGCCTGAATTCAGGACTTTCGTTTCGATTCGGAGGCACCTCATACCGAATCGAAACGCTCAGCCAGACTCCTTTTTGAATGGGCCCTTCTAAACGGCGCATGAACTGTTCTCTGCTTGAGAGACGTCGAAAAAACGCGGAGAAATGAATGACAAGAATGCGAGCTCAACACCAATCGGGTCTATCTTGGATGCTGTTCAAAGGCATTCTCTTGTTGACCTTGGCAACGCTGCCGATCTGGTCGACCGAGACATTCGCTCAACAAGCGACCAGCGCAGAAGCAGGCAGGCTGAGCGAAGCTGAGTTAGAAGTCATTCGCGAGGGTTATGCGGATCGGTCCAGGAGCCTGATTGAAACACAGAGCGACAAACCGCTCAAACGTGGAAACATCGGAACGTTCCGGGAGCCCGGACGGGGAAAAAGTGCCGGACGGTATGCAATGTCGCTGGCGGGTTATGCCGCGGCAAATTTCTTAATGAATCAGAATATCCCCCTGGCCAACGACGCGCTGGTCGAATATGCAGACTTCTTTCTGGCCAATCCCCAGGCAATCTATGATCGGGATAATTTTCATTGGCATGCGGAAGTCCCCATGCGGCTGATCGAATTTTACGGCGTCGGCGGCTCTAAGAATCCTGGCCTGTTGACGCCATCGACGGAAGAGAAACTGCTCGAAGCGATCTGGTTGTATTGCAAAAGAAGACAACAGGATCAACCAGCTTATAAGACGATTTCCGAAGCCGATCACCAGACCTCAGGCACATGGTTTATCTATGAATCCGAGAATCATCATGCGCAAAGTTTTTGCACCCAGTGGCATTTCGCCAAGCTGGCTCGTCAACGAGATCAGTTTCAAAATCGGGTCTATGACGATGGTCGCACAGCCGAGGCTCACTATCGGGATTGGTGTGACTATTTGAAGATGTATTTTGCAGAGCGCGCCAAAAAAGGGATGTTCATCGAGATGATGTGCATCGGCTACAACAAGGAGCTCTTGCGTGGAATGTTCAACATCTATGATTTCAGTGACGTTCCTGAATTGAAGCGGAGAGCTGGTCTGTTTTTTGATCTTTATTTTGCCTACTGGGGTCAGGAGCAGTTCAATGGTGTTTCAGGAGGCGGGAAATCACGTGTCTACACGGATCATGTTCTCCCTTCTTCTGAATACGGATATTTGTTTTTCGGTGTCGGACAAGAGCCCTCGTTTTCCTGCAGCCTTGTGACATCGTTGACGACGCAGTACCGTCCACCGCTGGTGGTTGTGGACTTGGTCTGTGACAGCGAATCCCGAGGTTGCTATGAGGTATGGCAGCGTCCGCTGGGTTTGGCGGAGGGAGGATTTTTCGAGCCGCCGATTTACCATCTGAACACTCAGTTTGGCGGAATGGCGCGGTATTCATATTGTACGCCCGATTTCATTATGGGTTCGACGATGTATGAAGCCCGGCCGCGTGAAGACTGGACTTTGATCAGCTCACAAAATCGTGCGCAGGGAGTGATCTTCGCCGATCACCCTCAGGCGTCCATCATGCTGCGCTGTGATACCGACAGCAATAACCGCGCATACAATACCAACTGGTCAGTACAGAAAATGGGAACGCTGATTTGTCAGAAGCTCCAGGCTAATCAGCGTGGTGGTGATATGCGGGTCTGGTTTTCCGATCTCGGACTCTCGGCTCCCGTTGAACACCAGGGCTGGATCTTTACGCATTCGCAAGGCGCGTATGCAGGCGTGAAGGTTGTTCACGGCAGCTATCGATGGGAAGACTCTCCCTCCAAAACCAGCGGCAAGTGGTTAATTTGCAGCGATGAGTATTCTCCGGTTATCGTGGAGTGTGATCAACAATCGGAATATCAGTCCTTCGATGATTTTCAACAGCAGGTAATCTCAAACCCCCTGACCTTTCAAAATAAAGTGCTGACTTACGAAAGCCTCTCCGGAGACCAGTTGACGTTTTACGCCGATTATTCGAACGTTCCTCTGATCAATCAAACTCCCGTAGACCTGAAGCGTCCGATGGCCTTTGAAAGCCCTTTTCTGAATGCGTCGTGGAACAGTGGCGTGGTGACTCTTCAATCACAGGATCGGGAACTGACTCTCAACTTTAACGATCCGACGCCTCCAGCCGAGTCGAACAATCTCACCACGCCCCCTTATGCCAATTGCAAGAAGATATTTAACGGGGAGAATTTTGAGGGATGGGTTGCAGACCCTTCGACCTGGAGCATTGTCGATGGAGCCATGCGCGGAGATGCTGGCACGTCTCGACTGGCCTACACGAATGAGGACTATGGGAGTTTCCGATTGATTTTTACTGCTCGCATGAATCCTCCCAATAAAGATCATCTGGGAGTCTTATTCTGGGGCGATCGACCTGTTGATCCTGCGAAACCCAAAATCGACAACGCAGGCTGGCTGCAGTTTATGCCTCCCAATGGTTCGATGTGGAACTATCATCCTCCTCAACACAAAAATCTTCCTCACGAAACACTCGTGAAAACAAAGAAAGATTATTCGAAATGGAGCACGACAGAGCTCCTGTTCAATCTGGAAAAGGGGACGATGCGCGCCGCTGTCGATGGTGTGGAGATCGTCCGTTATACTCATCCTGAACCCTTGGAGCGAACGGATCCAGAAACGCGCATCCTGCCCGGCCCTATCGGCATGTTCCGGCATGGAAATGGAGTCTCTGAGTATAAAGACATTTACGTTGAAGTGGACCCTCGAGAAGATCGCTTGATCACAGTACCCAACCAGGAATAAACGAGAGTTGAAGACATTCGCCGGTGACGCTGGCGCCCTTCGGCGATGCCTGAATGTCAACCGGCCAACAGGCGATTGCTTCTGACCACCTGCCGGACTGCAAACAGTCTATCGTGGCGTCGACGCCTCTGCTGAGGGGGTTACGCTCACACCCTGTGATGTCGGTTCGACCATCTGGATACTGCCATCTTCGTCTGCTCAGGGAGTCTGTCAGTCGTGTTTTATTCAGGAGCCTGAAATCACTTCGCGTGAGATGTGTGTGGGAGCGGGCTGAAAGAATTCGCCCAGACCGGGCAGGGTTTGACTGCCAGCCGGGCTGATCACCAGTTGCAGCGTCCCCAGGCGTCGTTGATTGAAGCCAGCTTCGCAGTAACGAAAATAGTATACCCATTTTCGAAAGAACGCTTCGTCGAAGCCGAGTTCCAGAATCTTCGATTTTTGGGTTTCGAAGGTCGCACACCAGCGACGCAATGTTTCTGCATAATGAACGCCGATGTTTTCAACATGCTGGGTGACAAAGGTCGTCGAGCGTGTCAACGAGTTGGAAAGTTCCGTCAATGAAGGCAGATGCCCGCCGGGAAAGATGTGTTTCTGGATCCAGTCACATCCGCGTCGGTAGGCATCATAGTGTTGGTCGGCGATGGTGATGGTCTGAAAGACAGCCAAGCCGTTGGGCTTAAGCAGACGCTGGCAGTTTTGGAAGAAGGTATCGAAATAATCATGGCCGACGGCTTCGAGCATCTCGACAGAAATGATTCTGTCAAACTCACCAACGAGCGAGCGATAGTCACACAGCTTCAGTTCAATGCGATCTTCCATGCCTTCCTGGGCGACACGTTGACGGGCCAGTTCCAATTGTTGATCCGACAGTGTGATTCCGGTCACTTTGCAGCCGGTTTGTCGGACGAGTTCGATGGCGAGGGCTCCCCAGCCGCAGCCAATTTCCAGGACATGATCATCTGCACCGACCCGCGCCTTCGAGATCATCCGCTGAATTTTATTTTTTTGTGCCGATTCCAGCGTGTCGTTGGCGTGTTCGAAAACAGCACACGAATAGCTCATCGTTCGATCCAGGAATGCCTGAAACAAATCATTGCTGAGGTCATAATGCTCTTTGATATTCTTGCGACTGTTCAACAGATTATTGTGACGCGCCCAATGCCCGAGTTTGTTGAACTGCCGGCCGATCCAGGTAGCGACAACACTGCGATCGTTGAGGAGATGATCGTTGATTAAAAACAGTTCAAGAAAGCCAGCCAGATCTGAAGTTTCAAAGTCGCCTCGTGTGTAGGCTTCGCCGAGGCCGACGTTAGCGTAGCGCACGACATGTGAGTAAAACTTCCAGTTGTGAATTGTCACATCAACCGGGGTGGCGTCGGGGTCTCCGAAACGTTGCCTTGCCCCATCAGGTGCAGTGATCTGCAAAGCCCCGTGTTTGATTGATCTCAGAAATTTGTAAAACACTCGTTGAGAAAAAGATTCCAACATCGATGCAGGAGCAGTGCGGATCGTCATGGTGCTCGTCGGCCTTGGCAAGGAAATGATCGGGAGTTTTCTTTGGTAGTAAAGTCGGGCTGCCTGCCAGGTGATCAGCGGCATGCTGGCCCAACTTCTCAGTGGGTGACTCAACCAGTGACGCCAAAGGCGGACGCTGGTAACAGTTTGAACGTCAAGGGGACGCAGTGAGGAGGTGAATTCCAGGCTTCCATTAACCCAGCGATCAACACGAATCGTCCAATCGTGATCCAAGGAAGCTGGAAACTCGAACTCATACTCTCCATCGACGTCAAAAAACGGAGAGACATAGAACATTTTATCTGCCCGGCAACGGTAGCGACCGTTTTCAGCGTTCATCTCCCTTAAATCCTGCACATAAACATGTTTTTGACGGAATGTGTTGTTCACTTCCGCGACCGCAAACTGCAATACGTTTGAGTCGTCGTAGCAAAAATAGAAGCTGACCGGATTAAAGACATAGCCCCAAACTCTCGGGGAAGTGATGAGTTGGACACGGGCGATGAGGCTTGCATCAAGGCCGGCTTTCATCAGCAGGGCATCAAGTTTTTGACGGATCGGTGCGGGACCTTTTTCAAGGTAATCGTGATCCCACAAAGAATACAATCCGAAGCGATTATAGCCAAAACTCCACTTCGCTTGATCCAGTTCAGCAAGATGATCCAGGTCGAGGATAAACGTGGAAACATGATACGAAAACGCGTGGCGAGCAGGGGACAACCGGGCATGAGCGACATGTGCAGTCCCAAGTTGGTGTTTCATGAACAATGTCTCGTTCAGCGGTAATGCAGTCATCACGCGAAAGTTGTGTTAAGAGGAGTCGGAGGCGCATCGTGTATAACGGGATTCTCAGAAGGTGTATCAAACGAGATCCCGAAATGCTTCGCGACCTCGACAGCCGAACGAACAGCGTCTTCGTGAAAGCCATACCCATGATAACTTCCACAGTAATACGTTCCCATCGTATTTGCCAGCCGAGGTAAATCGGATTGCGTCGCTAACGATTCCTGTGTGAACAGAGGGTGGGTGTAGTGGATTTCCCGAATGATTTTCTGTGGATCAATTTCCAGAGTGCTGTTGAGCGTGACGAAATATTCGTACTGGGTCGTGAGTCCCTGAAGTCGATTCATATGGTAAGTGACCATCACGGGGGCATCGTGACGTGATGAGCGCGACTGCAGAAAGTTCCAACTCGCCCACGCCGCCCGGCGCCTGGGCATGACGGAGTCGTCGGTATGCAACAGCGTTCGATTGCGGGAATAGCGCCAAGGTCCGAGCAGTCTGGTCTCTTCTGCAGTCGGCTCTTGCAGAAGTTGATATGCCTGATCGGCGTGTGTGGCGATAACGACGTTGTCAAATTTCAGAGTCTCACCCTCAGCCAGATGAACCATCACCCCTTGAGCCTGGCGTGAAATCGTTTTCACAGGAGAACAGATGCGGACGGTTCCGCGGAAGCGATTCAAAAACGCGTTGATGTATTGAAAACTCCCCCCCATAACGGTCTGCCAGACCGGTCGATTGAGCACTTGCAGCAGACAATGGTTTCTCCAGAAATGAAAAAATGCACTCGCAGGATAACTCATCATTTCGGCAGGCGACGTCGACCAGATCGCAGCGCCCATCGGGATGAGATAGTGGTCCACCAGACTTTGGGGATACCCGGTGGCCGCCAGATATTCCTGAAGCGTCAACCTATCAAGTTGGCCGCGATCCAGATCTACGAGCACCTGCCGATTCATCCACAGCATGCCACGCATCATCTGCCAGAAGCGAGGACTGATGAGATTGCGTCGTCGTGCCACTAACCCCCAGGGAGAAGCGGTCCCGTATTCATAGCCCGTCATCTGGCTACTGTAGGCAAACGACATATCGGATTGTCGCAGTGGGACATTCAGTTCTCTGAGAAAACGTTGAAACAGCGGATAGTTGAGAGGATTGGTGACGATGAACCCTGTATCAACAGCCGTGCCCGCATCAGGTCCTGAGTCAATGACAATCGTATTTGTATGCCCCCCGACATAGTCATTGGCTTCGATCAGCGTGACATCATGTTTTCTGGACAACAAAAATGACGCGACGACACCCGCGACGCCTCCTCCTATCACTGCAATTTTCAGCGGCTGATCCGAATGGCTCATCGGGTCACCTGTGAGTGTGACGTCGGGGTTGGGGAAGCAGGAGAGGAGCCAACGGATCGCGGTGAAAAGAGGTAATGCGAGACATACCACTCATTGCCGCCTTGATACGCAAACAATTCAGCGCAGGCTAAAAAGAAGACCCGCCAACGATTCCACCAGACAACCGCCTGATCCCCGTAGGTCTGCCTGAACAAGGGCATGAGATCTGACTGTTGCGCATCCATCTGAGCCAGCCAGGTGCGCAACGTCTTTGCATAATGATTCCCATTGACGTTCCAGTGCTCTTCGATTGAGAGATCGTCTTGAAAATGCAGGAACAGGTCATCGCTGGGCATCTGGCCTCCCAGAAAGAAATAACGTGTCATCCAGTCGGTCTGGTCGTCGCCATGGAGTTCGTAAGGATACGCGAACTGTTTGTGACAGAAGATATGAGAAAAGAGTTTTCCATCCGGCTTAAGCCATTGCCGAATTCGGCTGAAAAGCTGTTGATAATTCCTGACGTGTTCCATCATTTCAATTGAGACCACGCGATCAAAACGTGTCGTCGGAGCAAAGTCATTGATGTCGGCTGTGATGATCGTGAGGTTGAGGAGATTCTTCGATTCGGCCTGCTCCACGATGAATTCCCGTTGTGTTCGTGAATTGCTCACACCCGTGATTTGCGCCTGAGGATAATGCTCTGCCAGCCACAACGAAAGCGACCCCCAACCGCATCCCAAATCCAGAATCGCCTGCCCATCTTGAATCCGGGCACGTTGACAGGTCAGTCTCAACATGGCTTGTTCGGCTTGAGCTAATGTCGAAACATCCTGCGTCCATAAGCAACTGCTATACTTGAGTCGGGGGCCGAGGACTTTGAGAAAGAACGCCGCGGGCACTTCATAATGCTGAGCATTGGCATCTGAAGTGTTGATCGCCAGCGGCGAGTCTTGCAATGTCTGAACCCATGCCATCAACTGGGTACGGTTGGCCTCGACATCACGCAGATCTTTCTGACGAAGTCGTGCAGCTAACAGTCGGCGAATTCCCCAGCAGGTCAGAACATCGGGCAAATATCCCCGTTCCATCAGTGAAACACCCAGCGACATCAATTTCTTCTTTCATCTGTGGAAGATCGTGTTGGCGTCTCTTGGAGCATCATCGACTCATAAAATTTTGGCGCAATCGCGATCCACGAGGTCTTTCTGTGTTGCTCCCTATTATATCCACCGGTCAACTGTGAGGGGGACAGGCAGGAGCAGGCAGGGGGGCTCAATCGCAAATCGGATTCACTTTTGCCAGGTCGGCGATCATCTCGATGGTCGCCGCTTCGACCGCCTGACGCCATTGGTCCTGACCAAATTGAGATTTGTAAGGCTCCTTTTCATAGGCAAAGTTAATACCACGGGAACTGTTGACAAGGGCTCCCAGCCCTTGCGCATCGAAGGCAAACCGGACATCCTCAGCCGTCCCGCCTTGAGATCCGTAACCGGGAATCAGAAACGGCGTGTTGATCATGCGGCTGCGCAGGGATTTGAGTTCGTCGGGATACGTCGCCCCGATGACGGCACCGACACACCCATATAAATCTTTCTCTCCTTTGGTTTCGACGTTGAGCGCCTCAACGACATCGCCGACGCTTTCAAAGAGTTTTTGATCTGCCTGCACGCGATCCTGAAACGTCGCCGCCCCTGGGTTACTGGTCCTTACGAGCACATACAACCCCGCCTGACGCTTCACAGCGACGTCCACAAATGGCTTCAATGTATCCGATCCCAGATACGGATTGATCGTCAATGCATCCGCACCCCAGGGAGCAGCGTCGGGATCGACACCTGCCAGATAGGCATGAGCATACGCCTGTGCCGTCGTGCCGATATCACCGCGCTTGGCATCACAGATGACGATCAGCCCGGCCTTGCGGGCATGGCGGATCACATGGCCTAAAGCTAAACATCCCGCCGGTCCCAGTTCTTCAAAAAACGCCGCCTGCGGTTTTACGGCGGGCACAAGGGGTGAGACAATATCAATGATTTCACAGCAAAACGATTGATACGCCATCGCTTTGATCATCAACTCATTGCCCCCTTTCTCGCGGGCTGCGTTGACGATCGAGGCGGGAAGATTCTCAAAGCGGGGATCAAGCCCCACCAAGGCCGACGTCTTCTTCAACTGGATGGCGGCATGCAGGCGTGTCGTATAATTCATCGCGTGGCTTTCAAATTCCAAAGATGTTGGGTGATCGTCGGGCGGGTCGAGAGAAGAAGAATTCTCAGGCCTCGAGTGTCGTCGAGACGTGGTGTTGACTACAATCAAAAGATCATTCGCCCCTGAGCACCAATTACGCAATTCAGTCTAGACAATTTTTGGTCCTCTTCCCAACCACCTTTGAAAATCCCGGAGCGCTGTCCCCATGCCTTTAATCACTCTCTTGTTTGCCATCGTGCTGGTTGCTCAAGGACTGTACGCCTATTTTTCAGCGACACCCGTTGACGGGAAAGTCAGTCCCACGGCGTTGATTCCTGCCTTCTTCGGCGTTCCGATGCTGCTGGCTGGATTGGTTGCGCTCAATCCCAGGCTGCGAAAACATGCGATGCATGCCGCCGTTTCGGTCGGACTTCTGGGCGCACTGGCTGCCTGGGGACGGGGCGCCTCCAAAATGGGCGTCCTCTTTTCTCAGGCCCCGCTGGCTGAAAAATGGCCAACGCTTAATGTCGTGTTCATGGCCCTCTGGTGTAGCGTGTTTGTAGGGCTGTGTGTCAATTCCTTCATCGCGGCACGCAAACGCCAGCGCGCCAAAGTTGCCCAGCAGCACTCAACATAATTCAAAATCCCCCTGCGCAGGCCGTCAAAACTCCCCCTTGTCGATTTGACGAGCAACACTCCGATACGTCACAATATCCTTAGTTGTACTGCCGCTTCAATGATCTCATTACTCCGGCCAGTTCGTGCTGGCTCTCGTTTTTGTTGACAGACTGTTCCCTGCTGATGCCCCTCATGGAGTCTTTCCAATGCTTGCCCCCGCGAAACCGCTCGTTCTCTGCGTGGAAGATGAACCGGCTCATGCCAAGCTGATCGAACGTGCGTTTCGACGTCAGGAACAGACGTTCGAACTGCAGATTGCCTATACGATCGCCGATGCGCGACGCTCCATCGCCCAACGCCCCCCTCAGCTTGTGCTCGCTGACTATCTACTCCCTGACGGCCGAGGTGTCGATCTCGTCGAATCCCGTGGCGATCCCGATGATTTTCCCGTCATCATTATCACCAGCCAGGGAAATGAGGGGATCGCCGTTGAGTCGATGAAAAAAGGGGCCATGGATTACGTCGTCAAATCCGAGACGACCTTCCAGGAAATGCCCGCCATCGCCGAGCGTACCTTGCGGGAATGGAACCTCATCGTCGAACGACGTCAAATGCAGCGTCTCCTTTCCGGCATGATCAATCGACTGCCCGAACAAATCATCGTGCTCGATCGCGATGGGAAAATTCTGTTTATCAACCAGGGCCTCCAGATCACCGAAAAATGTGGGCAGGTTTTCAGTTCGGAACTCTCCAAAGGGAGCAATATTTTTGAGATCAAAGAGATCTCAGAGATTGACGATTTCGGCAACAAAAAGCTCTGCTTTAGTGCCATCCTGAAAAAATCGATTCGTTCTGTCATGCAGTCTAATATCGATAGCTATAAAGAAGAGTTTCAAATCGACACCCCCGAATGCCAGATCTGGCTGGACTATTCCGTCTTTCACCTGGAAAAGACCGGCGATGCCGCAATGATGGTGACGCTCTCAGACATCACCGAACGCAAACAGCGAGAACTTGATGACCGCAATCAGGCAGTGCATAAAGCCCGCCTCGAAATGCTCAGTCCGCGAGAAAAGACAGTTGTCGAAAAAGTCGCCAAAGGAGTCCCCAATAAAACGATCGCCGCTCAACTGGACCTCAGCGAACGAACAGTGGAGAAGCACCGCGCCACCGCCATGAAAAAACTGGGAGCCCGTTCGGTAGCCGATGTCATTCGTGTCGTCCTGGGCGCCTCATAACTGCTGGTTGAAAATCGATGTCGAGTCGTTTTAACCTTAAAAGCACGTAGCCACTCTAAAATGTCAACGGGCTAATCAGACATAAAACGCCGGGCCAAAGCGTCGGGCTTCATCAAAAATTCATCATCAGGGGCTAGTCTGGAAATCATCTTCGTCTTGGGTCATCAGCAGCGTTTCGGCTGACGAATCCCGGACTTCGTTGAAGCGCATCACATAAAACAGTTCTGTTTGACGAGTCGATTCAGGTTCGTCTTACTCAGTTCGTTCATCTATCCTGGAAATGCCCACAGCGATGCCTCTGTTGTCAACTCTTCTCGATGGCTTCAGTCGTGAATACGTTCGCACGTTTTGTTCTCTGAAATTCGTCAGAGGGCTGTTGATTGTCGCGATGCTTGTTCTCTCATTGAGTGAGCGTTTTGCCCACACTCCATTGTGGGCTCAAGAGCCTGCCACTGCTGGCGATCCCGGTCAAACAGTCCCCCCTCTGCCACCTCGCTTCGTCTTCCGACTGGAACCACTCAAACCGATTGAACTCACCGCCAGTGTCTCCGGGATTGTCGATCGAGTTTTTATCACACGCGGTCAAAGCGTCACGCAGAACGACCCTGTCGTTGAAGTCAACGCCGATCGCTTAAAACTCATCTTGCCAGCAGTCGAGAAACGCTTCGAACTCTTCTTTGAAGCCTACCGTGAGGCGATGAATCAGGAGGATCTTGAACAGCAGGAATTGGCGCTGGCCCGCAAGGAAGCCGCTGCTGTCGAGTATGACCTCCTCAAGCTGGATATCGCCCAGCACACCATCACCACACCGATCTCAGGAGTCGTCGATCAACTTCTTGTCCAACCCGGCGACTATGCCCGACGTGGGGCCCTTCTGGCCGAAATTCGGGAGACCTCGGAACTTCAGGTCCGCCTGCCACTCTCCAAGCGTGACCTGCGATTAGGCGACTCACTTGCTGTGTTTATCTTGGGAACCACTTCTCCTAATAGTTCTTCCGCCCAGAATCGCACTGTTCAAGATAAACCCCAGTCAAACGCCGGCTTTCTGATCAACGGAACCGTCACTGCCATCGAATCTTTGCAACCAGACTGGCAGCCCCTACTCGTCATCGATCCCGAGTTGTCGACAACAACAGTGACGATCAGCAATGCACAAGGCCTGCTGACCTCGGGACAAGTCGTGCTCCTGCCTCAGCCGGGATTTGCCATTGTGCCGACGAACGTCATCAACACGTCTGCTCCTGATCAACCGACCGTCGAAACACGCCGCAATAATCAAGTGGTCAGCATTCCAATTCTACCTCTCTCTTCAGTACAGCCAGGTTTTCAGTTTGTCGCGGGAAATTTTCTGCCCGACGATCAGGCGATCGTCCCAGGACCAGCGACTGCCGTTCCACAATTCGAGGAAATCGTTGTCTTCTCGACAGACACATCCTACCTCACCGCTGAAAAAATCACAGAACTTAATCTTCTCTCCCCGGAAATGCTCGGATCGATTGCCGCCTCGCCAGCAGTTCCCGTATCGAACCCCAACGAGCCCGCGCAGCCGCAAGTTCCTCAACTGCAGCTACCTGTTCCCGCAGAGCTTGTCGGTCTGCTTGAGCCTTCTCAGCTCCCATTGTGTGATCTCGATCTGGAAACGCTCTTTGAACAACTCGAACTTGCTCCCGACGATCGATTTGCTTTTGAACAATTGCAAAAAGAATTTCAGGCGAAAGTCGACGAGCAGGGGCTTCGGAT
>JBGSVC010000041.1:0-2158 GCA_041753175.1 Planctomycetaceae bacterium | reverse complement strand
GTCCCTGGGGGAAGCGCCTACGATCAATCAGGAAAGCAAGGAACGGCTTCTCTGCTGACGGATATTCTGGTGCGTGGGGCAGGTCCGTACGACAACCAATCCCTGACCAACACTCTCGATAGCCTGGGTGTTCAAGGTGGGGAAACGACGGGTTCCAATCACATCAGCCTGGGCGGGGCCACCCTGAGTTCGCAGATCTTTCCGACATTGGAGATCTACAAAGAAATTCTTCTCAATCCGCACCTCGATGCTCAGGAACTGGCGCCTTCTCAGGCTGGCAGTTTGCAAAACTTGCGATCCATAGAAGATGAACCTCGTCATAAATTGATGATCGAACTCCGAAAACGCTGCTACGCCTCTCCCTGGAGCAATCCCACGGATGGGACTCTCGATGATATTCCCAAAATCGCTATCGAGGATGTTCGTCGACATTATCAAACCTATTTTCAACCGGGGCGAACGATACTCTCTGTGGCTGGTTGTGTTGATCCGCAGCGTATCATCGCTCACGTCGAGGCATTGTTTGCAGATTGGTCACACACAGATTTCCCTGAGCCTCAGGGGCTACCCGATATTCCCCGTCATCCCCACATCACTCAAGACACCACCCAAACACACATCGGCCTGGCATACCCGGCTGTTTCCTACGATCACGATCGCTATTTCGATGCCTGGGCTGCAATCGGTATTCTCAGCGGTGGAATGAGTTCCCGATTGTTCACCCGGGTTCGGGAAGAACGCGGATTGTGTTATACAATTTCAGCGTCCCTGCATAATCTGCATCATGAAGGGCGCGTCATTTGTTATGCCGGGACGATGCATGATCGGGCTCAGCAAACGCTCGATGTCACCATTAAAGAAATCAAAGAACTGGCCCAGGATATCTCCGAAGAAGAATTGATCCGATGCAAGGCCAGGGCAAAAAGTTCTCTTGTCATGCAACAGGAATCGACTTCGGCTCGCGCTTCATCCATGACTCGAGACTGGTACTATCTCGGAAGGGTGCGACAGCTTGATGAGATTCATCAGTCTGTCGATGCTATCAGTGTCGATTCGATTGTCGACTATCTGAATCTGTGGCCTGCACACCAGATGACATTGCTCACCATCGGCCCGCAGGCTCTGGAATTTCAATCTCAATAACACGATAATCGTATCGATTTTCGGGCTGTTGTCATTCCTTTCGAAACCTTAATTTCAAGCAAAGCCTTACATGCATTTTTCTCATCTGACGCTTGAGAATGGTTTGAACATCGTCGCTGAAATGAATCCTTCAGTACACAGTGTGGCGATTGCATTTTATGTGAAAACGGGATCCCGCGATGAATCGACTGAAGTCTCGGGTGTTAGTCACTTTTTGGAGCATATGGTTTTCAAAGGAACTCCGCGTCTGACTGCATGGGATGTCAACCGGACCTTCGACGATCTTGGAGCCAAATACAACGCCTCTACCAGCGAAGAAATGACTCTCTACTACGGTGCTGTCCTCCCAGAATATTTGCCAGCCTTCTTCGAGACCTTATCCGACATTATTTTCCCCTCTCTCCGCGATGACGATTTCACCATGGAAAAGAATGTCATCCTCGAAGAGATTGGCATGTACGACGATATGCCATCGTTCAAGGCGTACGACCTGGCGATGAGGCATCATTTCGGCAACCATCCCCTCAGTCAGAGCGTCTTGGGATCGACGGACAGCATCAAAACTCTCACTGTCGAACAAATGCGGGCCTACCACGCACAGAATTATCACACCGGTAATATCACTCTCGTGGTGGCCGGTAATTTCTCCTGGGAAACGCTTGTTGACTTAGCCAGGAAACATTGTGCTCACTGGCCTGGCGGCACACCACGACGCATGCCCACACCCTTTCATCCTCAGGGAGGAAAGTGGTTTTTGACTCAGCCTGAAACCCTGCAACAACATATGATGTTTATGTCGCCGGCACCCCCGATCTCAGAATCACCTCTCGATTTTGCTGCAGAAATCCTCTCAGTGATTGTCGGCGACGATACCGGCAGTCGTCTGTTTTGGGATCTTGTCGACCCCGGTTATGCTGAGTCCGCTGATCTGGGCTATCATGAATATGACGATTGCGGCTCGTATATGCTTTATTTCTGCTGCGAGCCCACAGCGGTGCAACAAAATCTCGCTCGA
>JBGSVC010000040.1:0-2864 GCA_041753175.1 Planctomycetaceae bacterium | reverse complement strand
ATGATTCTAACCCTGATCAGTGAGCCGAACACCGGCGTTGCAATGGAGTGTTTCCGAGAAATAATCTGCAGTCATTCTGCATAACGATGAGACTTCTACGACTTAAAGATCAACGCCACGCAATCGGGCGATTTCTTCTCGTGTGCGAAGTTTCATCAGGCCATCAAATGTCGCTTTGACCAAATTGATCTTATTTGTTGAACCACGAGCCTTGGTCAGAATGTCTTTGATTCCCAACGACTCAACGACTGCACGAACACTGGCACCGGCGATAATGCCAGTTCCGGGGCTGGCAGGCAGCAACAGAATACGGGCGGACCCAAAACGTCCTTCGACTTGATGAGGAATGGTAGTTCCACGAAGTGGGACGCGAATCTTTTTACGGTTGGCGTATTTAGTCGCTTTGTCAATGGCCACGGGGACTTCAAGAGCTTTGCCATAGCCCCAACCAACTTCTCCTTCGCGATTCCCAACGACCACCATGGCCGCAAAGCTGAAGCGTCGGCCCCCTTTGACCACGCAGGCACAACGACGAACTTCAACTGTTTGCTCTTCTGATCCACCGCGAGAATTTTCAGTAGACAAGTGACGACTCCGATACTCTTAAACCAAATAGACAATCAACAGGCTTGTGCATCGTTTGAAAAACGGGATGCGATTTATCTCTGATCCTGATGGGAATCAGAAGTGATTTCAAAGGACCACTAAAACTCCAAACCACTTTCACGAGCCGCTTCAGCCAAAGCCAGAACACGTCCATGATAGCGATAAGGACCACGATCGAAAGCGACTTGTGTAATCCCTTTTTCTCGAGCACGTTCTGCAATCAGTTTGCCGATGGTTTGAGCCATCGCGACGTTTCCGGCATATTTGCCAGATCCGGCGATCACAGATTCCATCGTACTGGCAGAAACCAGAGTGTTCTGATTTTCATCATCCACAATTTGGGCATAAATATGGCGATTGCTGCGAAAAATCGACAGTCGAGGACGGTCGGAGGTGCGCAGTTTGTTGCGAACCCGGAATGTCCGGCGAACGCGTCGTTTTGTAATTCGTGCTCGAAGTTTCATTAGACCATACTCGAGAAAATAAAGTCACCTGGAAGAGGAATCAACTACGATACCAAATCCGGTGTAATTTGAAAGTCAAAACAGAAAGGGCAGTTCAAATGCAAAGAACAATGATTACTTCGCAAACGCCTTTCCGGCTTTTCGGCGAATTTTCTCGCCAACGTAACGAATGCCTTTACCTTTATACGGCTCAGGCGGGCGAACTTTGCGGATGTTGGCGGCAAATTGGCCGACAGCCTGCTTGTCGCAGCTTTTCAAAACAACCAGCGTCGCAGAAGGACATTCACAACTGACGCCTTCGGGGACAGGCAATCGAATTGCGTTGGCAAAACCGACTTGCAAACTGATCGCTTTGCCCTTCATCGTCGCCTGATAACCGACGCCGACGACTTCCAGACGTTTTTCGTAGGGAGTGACGACGCCCTGAATCATGTTGTTGATCAGGTTACGAGTCAAACCATGCAACGCCCGGTTTTCACGCAAATCATTGGGCCTGGTGACCGTAATTTCACGGCTGTCGGCGTCGTAGGCGACTGTCATGTTGGGGTGAGACTGCATTGACAACGTCCCCTGTGGACCTTTCACAGTGATGTGAGATCCATTGAGCGTCAGGTCGACACCCTTAGGGACGGCAACAGGTTTTCTTCCAATTCTTGACATGATCAGTCTCAATAACTACGAAAGGCATTCACAGAAAGAAGATAGAGATTGGTTACCATACGTCTAAGACACAAGGTTTCCAAAACGTAATCAGAAACAAACTACCAGATCGTACAGATCACTTCGCCACCAATGTGTTGAGCTTTCGCTTCACGATTACTCATGATGCCCTTATTGGTGGAGATAATGGTGATACCCATGCCTTGCATGACATCCTTGGAGTCAGCGATTTTTGTATAAATGCGTCGTCCAGGCTTGCTCACGCGATCGATGTTTTGAATTACCTTTTCGCCGTTGGGGCCATATTTCAGATTCACGCGTAGAACATTCTGGGGAGCTTGCTCGATGACCTCGAAATCCCAGATGTAGCCTTCGCGTTGCAACGCTTCAGCGATCCCTTTTTTCTCGCGAGAATAAGGGATATCGACAAAAGGCCGCTCGACAGCGACACCATTTCTGATGCGGGTTAACATGTCTGCAATCGGATCTGTCATCATCTCGAACGGTTCCTCAATTGAACCCAACGGTTGTCGGAAATCTGAAAAGTGTCGGCTTTATTTGGTCTGAATCCAAAACGGATGCGTTTATTTCAATTTGACGTCTTTGCGAAACGGCATACCCATCTTCGTCAACAACAACCGAGACTCGGCATTGCTGGTTCCACTGGTGACAATGGTGATATTCAAACCTTGTGTGTACTTGGCGATGTCGGCATTAATTTCAGGGAAGACCATCTGCTCGGTCAAACCGAAGCTATAGTTTCCATTGCCATCAAAGGCATTTGGATTGATGCCGCGGAAGTCGCGCACTCGAGGCAATGCCAGGGTAATCAGGCGGTCCATGAATTCATACATGCGTTGTCCACGCAACGTCACCCGACACCCGACTTCCATCCCCTCACGTAGCTTAAAGCCCGCCACTGATTTGCGTGATTTACAAATCTGAGCCTTCTGACCAGCAAGTTGAGTCATGTGCTCAAGTGCTTCGTCGAGACGCTTGCGATCTTGCAACGACTTACCAAGTCCCATACTGATCACTACTTTTTGGAGTTTAGGGATCGCGTGAGGATTTGATTTTCCCAGTTCGCTTTTGAGCTCGGGAAGGATCGTGTTGTTGTAAAGATCAAGTAGTCTG
>JBGSVC010000039.1:0-2211 GCA_041753175.1 Planctomycetaceae bacterium | reverse complement strand
GGTGGCGGGAGACCTGGTCTTAGTGCCGGATCGTGATCTGGCAGATGAATTAGATTTACTACATGGGATTGATGCCCAAACCGGTGAGATGCGTTGGTTATTTACGCGTTTTGCTCCTGGAAAACTGGATTATGGAAATGCGGCCCGGACAACGCCTCTTGTTTCGGGAGAGCGTGCTTTTTTTTTGGAGCGCATGGTCAGCTTGATGCCATCGACCTGGCTACCGGTTTGCCCGCATGGCAGACACAAGTCCATCTTGCTTACAGTCTGACGGCTGAATTGCCTTGGGGTTACTGTGGATCGCCCGTGTTGTCAGAAGAGACCGTGATCGTCAACCCGGGTGGAGAGTCTGCGGGTGTGGTGGCTTTGAATGTTTCAGACGGGAGTGAAGCATGGGTGGTGGAGAGTTCGCCACCGGCGTATGGTTCGTATCTGCTGACGACCATTGGCACGCGAAAACAACTGATTGGTGTGGACGAAACGCATGTCCGTTCGTATGACCCCGTGGATGGCTCCTTGTTATGGGAATTTGAACCACCGATGCCCGGTGATTTTCAGGTGCCGACGCCGATTGTGTGGAAGGAGCATCTGATTTTGATTTCCGAATCGACGGGAACACGGATGCATCGCTTTGATGAAGAAGGCCTGATCGATCCAATCCCGGTGGCTGTGAACAAAGCGTTTTGTCCTGACACACACACACCAGTGGTAGTAGGGAATAAACTGTATGGCGTGTTGACAGATCTGGTGTGTCTGGATCTTGAGGCAGGCTTGAAGCAGTTATGGGCGCTACCTGATGATGCGTATGAACAACATGCCAGTGTGATCGCGTCACCGACGCGCTTGTTGATCTCGACTCATGATGCTCAATTGCATCTGTATGATTTGAGCACGACTCCGGCGACGCTGTTAGGCAAACAGACGGTCATTGATGGCGAGTACGGAATTTTAACGCATCCTGCAGTGGATGGTCGTCGGTTGTATTTTCGCGGCACGACTTCGGTTGTCGCTGTCGAGTTGCCCCATGAATAGGTCGATCGGTTACAGGGAGACTGTTTCTGATTTGGCGGGAGTCGTTTTGGGAGTCGTGGCTTTGACGGGGTTTGATTTTGCCAGCCCGGGTTGATGGGTGAGAGGGAGTTTGAGTGTGAAGGTGGTTCCCTGTCCGGGTGTGCTCTCTACGCGGATGCGTCCTTTGTGCGATTCAATAATCTGTTTGCACAAAGCCAACCCGATACCCGTCCCGCCCTGGCCGTGTTCATCGGCGGATTTGGTCGTATAAAATTGATCAAAGATTTTGGGGAGTGATTCTTTAGGGATACCACAGCCGGTGTCTTTGACGGAGATCTGTGCCCATTTTTGATCGCTGCTTTTGGTGACGCTGACGGTGATTTGGCCACGTTCTTTAATGGCCTGACGAGCATTGATGACCAGATTCATGAGGACCTGTTGAATCTGTGAGGCGTTGACATCGGCGAAGATGTGCTCGTCGTAATGAGTTTCGAGTTGTACACGATATTTTTGCAGGTCTTTTTCGACGAGGACGAGCAGGTCCGAAACCAGCAGCGACAGGCTCATGACATCGGTTCTGTCGGCTTTGTTACGGGCATAGGAGAGGAGGCTGGTTGTAATTTTGGCGGCGCGCTGACTGGCGGCGAGAATTTTCTCAAAGGCTTTGTCGCGAGTGGGGGCATCCTGATGACGAACTCCCATTTTTGCGTAGTTGATCGTGGTGGTGAGGATGTTATTGAATTCGTGAGTGATGGCGGTGGCAAGAGTCCCGACGGAACTCAGTTTTTGAGCCTGAAGCAGTTGATGTTCGAGGTCTTTGATCTGAGCTTGCAGTTGCGCGATGTGTTCTTCGTGATTCATAAATTCGATGCCAGCTACTTTTAGAGAATTGGCGAGAGGAGTCGATCGACATGTTTGTTATCGACTCAAGCAGACTGGTCATCCAGCCAGAGAGAACTGATCAGGGATGAGGCGATGAAGTTGACAGGATTCCTGCTGTCTACTCCAGCCGGGAAGATGAGATGAGCCTGCAAAGATGAAACGGTTATGCCTGCCAGCGGAGTGTTGTAATCGTTATTGTTGGAGTTTACCGACGCGTGTCGAACAAGATCGCGGGAAAGTGGGTAAGAGACATTGAGAATTCGATTTTGTTCGGTTATGACATGCTCACAGAAAACGCAGTGTTGAATTCAAGGTGGC
>JBGSVC010000038.1:0-8377 GCA_041753175.1 Planctomycetaceae bacterium | reverse complement strand
CTTCCAGGATTTCACGTCCTAACCGGGCAACTCTGACGGCATCGTCGGCATTAAAACAACCCGCAGTATTGGGCAGAATCGTGTAACGCGTCAGGTCGATGTAGTCGAGAATATTGCGCCCCTGAGCATCGATGAGGCGCTCACGCCTGACAGCCACAGTGATGACTTCTGATCCAGAAACTTCCAGACAATCACGCATCATGTCGAACGTATCGTATTTGCCTGTCCCCACAATCAGGCGCGAACGCAGTGTATGCGTCCCAAGAACGAGGGGTTTATCAATGAGGGTTTGTTCCGGGTGCATAGTCCGTCTGTTTTCGTATGGAATCAAAAAAGGAAATCAGCCTCCGCCCACCAGCGTGACCACTTCAATCCGATCATTCTCGGCGAGTTGCGTTTGTCCATGCTGTGCGCGGGGCACGAGGTGCTGATTGCGTTCAACGGCACAAAATTGAGCCTTAACCCCCCGAGACGCCAATAACTCGGCGATGGTGATGTCGACGGGAACGCTTTGATTTTCGCCGTTGATCACAATCTCCATCATCTGGGTGTTCGTCATCAAAAAGGCTCATCGAAAAGGAATAGGGGAGATCAACAAAATGACAATCAATTATAACAGCTCAACACGCTGAGTGAATTCAAAGACGTTGGTGAAATAAGAGAACAGTCAGTTAACAGCCAGTTGATTTTCTCAACGCGTTGTATGATTCCGAGGTTGAAATCATGAAAACCCCCCACCAAAAATGCAGACTTGAAACAGGCGAGTGGACACGTCAGACTGAAGCGGCGCTTGAGGATCATTCACACCTTCCCAGGACCGCGACGATGAAAGCAGCAACCACCGCCAGTCAACCAACTCTCGAATCAGTCATGGCACAACTGAAAGCTTTGGGCCAGGAGCAGACACGCAAAACTTTTCTCCGACACGGTGCGCCCGAAAACCTCTATGGCGTTAAAGTCGCCGACTTGAAGGGCATCCTCAAAACCATCAAAGGGCAACAACAACTCGCCCTCGACCTCTGGGATACAGGCAATTCCGACGCCATGTATCTGGCCAGTCTCGTCGCCGACGGTGCGAAGATGTCGGTTTCACAACTCAACGCCTGGGCAAAATCCGCCAGTTGGTCTATGCTCCGGGAATACGCCGTCGGATGGGTGGCCGCTGAACATCCTCAGGCAGAATCGATCGCGATGAAATGGATTAGCTCCCGCCAGCCGGAGATTGCGACCAGTGGCTGGTCAACCTATTCCCTCGTTATCGGGTTTCGTCCCGACGATCAACTCAACCTGCCCCAGATCTCACAACTTCTTGATCAGATCCCCTCAAAGCTCACCACAGCCGCAAATCGTGTCCGCTACACCATGAATGGTTTTGTGATCGCCACCGGATCTTATCTCCCCGCCTTACACGATCAAGCCTGCCAGATTGCCAAACAGATCGGCAAAGTGGAAGTCGACTTCGGCGATACCAGTTGCAAAGTCCCTTTGGCGACGGAATATATTGAGAAAGTCGTCTCCATGAACAGACTCGGCAAGAAACGCCCACTCTTGAAATGCTGAAGAGAGACACTGGCAGATGATAAATATCATTTCACTTTTCTGTCGCCCTGGCATACGATGATCCTTTACCCGTATCGAATCATTTTCTGATGAGACGCTCGAGAGGTTCATCATGCCAGAACATCCGCTTGCCGGAAAATCGATCCTCACATTCGTTGACGATATCTACGAAGACCTTGAACTCTGGGTTCCGAAATATCGCTTGATCGAAGCGGGGGCGCAGATCGTTGTGGCCGGCCTGAAGACTGGTGTCACCTATTCAGGAAAACATGGTTACCCCTGCCAGGCTGATGTCCTGATTCAAGACATGCAAGCCCGTGATTTTGATGGCGTGTTATGTCCAGGGGGATTCATGCCTGATAAATTACGACGCGAGCCAAAACTTTTGGCGCTACTCCAAGAGTTTCACGCCGCTGGCAAAATGATTGCCGCCATCTGCCACGGCGGGTGGATGCCAATTTCCGCCAATGTCTATCCAGGGGTCCGTGTGACTGGGTCTCCGGGCATCAAAGACGATTTGATCAATGCCGGAGCTTTGTGGGAAGATGCCCCCTGCGTAATCGATCGACACTTCGTTTCCAGCCGTCGTCCAGATGATCTACCTCAATTTTGTCAGGGGATGCTGAAAGTCCTCACCAATTCAAAACATTAAGGCGGCAGCATGGCTCAACCAGTGTCACGGACGGTTGGATTTTGCGCACTCGGTATTCTCTGCTTTCTAAGCGTCGCACTCACGAGTGATCCACTGGGAAATTATCCCTGGATGCCGGAGGGCCCCGGGCTGACTCTCGATGAATCTTTCAACGTTCAACAGGGAGTCTATCTGGTGGAGGTCGCCAGAAAGCTCGGTCCTTTTGCCATCTTTCCGGAAAACGTCGGACAGGTGTTCAATCCCGAGAATGGATTTCTGCCCGACCATCCTCCGTTTGGTCGACTGTGGCTGGGAATCTGGCACCACATCGCATGGATAATTGCAGAGCCCATGCGCCCGGCATCGACACAGGTCGTCATCGCCTGTGGACGCATCGGCTCAGCCGCCGCGTTTGGAATTACAATCGCCATCATTGGCATTTTTACCTCCCGCTGGTTTGGCTTCCCACAAGGCCTGTTTGCCTGTTTGTGCTACCTGACGATGCCCCGTATCTGGGGACATGCATCCATCGCCTCTCTGGAAACGATCTTAAACCTCACCTATTTTCTGGCATCAGCCATCGTCATCGACCGCTGGCGCCAATCCCCCCCTTCGCTCACCACCGCCATCGCCACCGGAGCCCTCCTGGGACTGGCATTGCTAACCAAAATTCAGGCGTTCTTTATTCCAGTCCCGATCATCGTGTGGGCCCTATGGATGTACCGAGGCAAAGCCATCCTTCCTCTGGCTGTCTATGGCGCAACAGCACTCCTCCTGTTTTTTGCAGGATGGCCGTGGTTGTGGCTGGACCCCATCACCCATCTCAAAAACTTCCTGTCCAGCTCGACTGATCGAGCAATCCTGCATGTATTCTATCTTGGGCAGATCTGGAATGATCGTGCAGCTCCCTGGCATTATCCCTGGGTCATGACAGCCGTCACGATCCCCTTGCTCACACTGCTGGCCAGCTTTCTGGGGTGCATCCCTTTTCGTCAGATGAAATTGGCCTCTGCAGATGAGTCTACGATCTGCCATCGCCGCTTGATGCTGCTGGCAGGACAGGCGTGTTTTCCCCTTCTGATCTTTTCACTGCCAGTCGCCAGATATGATGGCGTCAGGCTGTTTCTGGTGGCATCTCCTTTTTTGGCAGTTTTGGCCGGCGTGGGCTGGGGACGAGTGGCCGATGTCATCACGCGATGGTTTCAAAAGCCCTCGTCAGCGACAGTCAACCAAACCGAAACTTCGCCAAAGAACACGTCGATTGTTATGATGGCCACAATTGCGATGTTCATCTTTTCAAGCTGTTGGTGGTCGTTGTTGATCTCTGACAGAACCCCTCTGTCAACCTATAACTTGCTCGGACGACGCCTCTTTCTCAATGGCCTACTGGAAGACGACTACTGGGGCTTCGAACTGACACGCAGTCGCTGGCTCCAGGCTGCCTCCGCTAATCCCGATCAACCTGTTGTGCTCGCTGTCGCTCCCGAGTTGCATCAGTTTCAAATCCCTGATCTCAATGAACAACAAGGCCAGATCATTCCCGGCAGCACGCCCGGCGCCATCCGATTCGTCTCCCTGGAAGATCTCCACTCCAACCCGGAAATCGCCAGCGCCTGTCTGGGTCTGGTGACGTTTCGTCGATTGGCCGATCCCATCGACTCTCAAAAACTCATTCCATATTTTGACCCGGCACCACCCACGCCGGGACGCATTCGATTTTTCACGCCGAAAATTCCCAACTCGGCACAACAATAACCCGGCATGATTCCATGGATTATCTTAAACCGGCACAAACGCAATTCTCGACAGACAGCCAGACCTGACATTCCGAAAGTCCATCAGTTTGAGCTCGCAGCATCTTCCGTCGCATATCCACGCTCAATCAGCCAGCGCTGATACAGCAAAACATCCATGCGCAACTCCTGAGGGTTCTGAAACTCTTTCTCGGTTTCACTGACAATCAACCCCTCATACTCGTATTCAGCAAACAGGTCAAACATTGCGTGAATGAATTCCCGATTCGAGTACATCGGGCGATGCTCCTCTTGCCCACACACATAACCGGGAAGATGGACATGACGCAGTCGAGAGCGATGCTTTCTCAGGAACTCCCGGGCGTGATCGAGCAGTTCTTCCAATGAACAATCTTGATGCGTGAACTTCCAAAAATGCTCCACATCCCAGGTCAAGCCAGGATAAATCGTCGCCCAGTCTTCAAATTCCATGGGAGTCAGGCGATGGTTTTCAACTCCCAATCGGAGTTCAGGCTCAAGCGCCAACAACGCCTCCCCATGTCTTCGGAAAATCGGTTCATGGATGACCATCGATTTGCAGCCAAGTTCTCGATAGAGTGCAATCGCCGATGCCACAGCCTGGTCGCTCACCGGCTTATTCGGAAAATGCAAACCATAGCTGAGAGGAAACCTCTGCCCTCGCTCGACAATCGTTTTGTAGTCAAGCAACCACGCCTCGTTGAGCCAGAATTCAGCACATCCAAAACCTGCAGTCACGGCTTGTACAAAGCTAGGCTCTTCTGCGACAAACTTCGTCGCCACATTCAGTCGCATCCTATCTCTTTCTGTCTCTGATCGCTCAGCCCAGTCAAAGCGACTTTTTGATACCGTCTCTCACACAACCTGTCTTTCCCACAGACGACCAGGGCACGCCGTTCGTGGAATCATAAGCGTCGACGATCTCACGTCAAACCTTTTGAACCTCATCAAACACAAAAACAGGGTATCAACCAAAATTGATACCCTGTCTATGAAGAATTCTTAACGCCTTCGTCAGTTTTATTGTTAGACCTCCTTGAGATCAACACATCAACATCAACGAAGTGTCCCGCTGGTTTGCTGAATACCAGTGGCAGTTTGACCTGCTGGTATTTGGCCTGCTGGCATTTGGCCCGGAGTCGTTTGGCTCAGCGGATTGACCACCCCGCCCGTACTCGTATTGGTCAAAAAGTTGTCCACACGCGATGACTTCTTGATGTCTTCAAACACCGTGATGACACGTTCCTGAACCTTTTCTTTTTGCTGCTGAGCATACAGATCATTCCAGACATCTTTAATATCTGTCACGACGGGCTCAGTTGCCCCTTCACATTTCAGAATCACAAAGCGATTGACGTCAATCTGGATGAGACTGGAGATTTCACCGGCTTTGAGTTTGAACGCCGCATTTTCTAATTCTTCGTTACCCGAGTAGCGTCTGATCGGCGGAATTGAACCACCCAGTGCGCGCGAATTCGAATCGATCGAGAACTCACGGGCCAGGCGTTCAAAATCATCTGGCGATGTCGAAGCTTTCTGCCAGACTTCGTTGGCGCGTCGAAGATTATCAAGCATGATCAGACGACAACGCACGCGCGGGCCGAAGTCACGCACGAATGCTTTTTGCATATCCTGATCAGAAATCTTGACATCCGTCCCCGCGATTTTTTCCAGCGCCAGTTTTGGCCAGATGATATCCTTACGATATTGATCCGGCGAGATGCCGCGTTCCGTCGTCAACATCTGATACCACATATCCACGCCAAGATTAAACTCCTTGGCAATTTTGGCCACTTCCTGTTGCACTTCAGCTTCGGAAACGACGATCCCGCGTTTTTGCACTTCCTGCTGAATCAGCGTCCGGTTGATAATGCTGTCGAGCACCTCCTGGCCAATCCGCCCAAAGCATTCCGATGCCACCATATTATAAGAGATATACTGTCCATTGACGTTGGCCAAAGCATCTTCCCCAGGAGCTGCGGCACCGCTTGTCGAAACCGGCGCACTGCCAGTGCCCGTTGTCGCCTGCAAATCATGTGGTTGAAAGATCTGCCACAGAATCCCTGCCGTCATCACGATCGCCAACGTTCCCGCGATCACGGGAATCCACATTCCTTGACGCACGCGCGGAAGATCGACTGACTGGCCTTGAGACTGCAAACCTGGTGCAGCGACCATCGCAGGTTGTTGAGCGGTTGTTGTGACGAGTTCATCGTCATGATGGTTGCGGGGGGAGTGATTCCATTCACTCATGATAGGCCTCTCCATGGGGGAAAATGAGAACGTATCCGGGAAAAAACAGGCGATTCCCGTCGTTGGGCCTCATTGTGACTGTATTTTCCGCATTCCAAGGGGAGCTTATAGCCCAAAACCAGAAAAAAGGTCAACTTCTTTTTTAACAGCTCATTTTTAACTCAAGTTTTCTTCGAATCTGACCGACACATTCTCCTCACATCTGCCCGACAACAGCCATCTACTTATGTTCCGTGAAATTCACTTACATGCCGTCAGGGTTTCTCAGCCGATGATTCGGCCAGCGTCGGATCGAGCATCAACGCCTTACTTCGGTCGGCCTGCGCTTTTTCCGTCTTGTTTTCACGAGCTAGTTTTTGAGATCGCTTCCAATAAGCAGAGGCCACCTGGGCATCAAAACGTCCGGAGCGTTCGTAGTCTTCAATCGCCTTGTCGAGATCACCCATCGCCAGATAGGCATTCCCTCGCAGTGAATACGCATCATTTTCTTCCGGTGAGTCCGTAATGATCTGGCTGGTGATTCGCAAGACCTCTTCCGGCTTTCCTGAGCGATCGGCGATCTGAGCATCAATCAATAATCCCTGCACACGACTGGATTCGTTTTCTGCCAACACCGCAGCAATCTTCTGAGCTGCCGCAAACTCATCGGCCCTGAGATAATGGTTGGCCAGTTCCACACGCACCCCAACGCTGTCAGGATATTCTGACAACCGCATCTCAATTCCGGCCAACTCTTCCAGCCACACAATTTTCTGACGATCCCCACGGGCCAGATCTGTCTGCCCAAGCTCATCATAGGCCATCGCCCGATGCAGATAATGCTTGACATGACGCGGAGCCAATTTGATCGCGGTTGTAAAGTCTTTGACAGCAGCTTCCAGCTCACCAATCTTGATGAGCGCCAGGCCCCGATTGTTATACGCATTGAAATAATCAGGATCGAGCTTGATAGCACTATCGAAATTCTTGATCGCTTCCGCATGATTGCCCAGTTCCCAATAGGCAAACCCTCGATTGTTATAAGCATCAACGTAGTTCTCGTTGACCTGCAGCGCTTCATTAAAATCATTGACCGCCATCAGAAAATCCTGCTGTGCCACTTTGATCATACCCCGGTTGTTGAACGCTTTCGCCTGCTTGGCATCCAGTGCAATTGCGGTCGTGAATTCCTCACTGGCCTGATCAAGCTGACCGGCAGTCATATACACAAACCCCAAAGAATTATGGAGTTCTGCGTTCTCCGGTTGAAGTTCCAACGCCAATTGAAGATCAATGATCGCCTGCTTGATATTGCCCAGCTTGGTAGCTGACTCGGCATGGATCGTCAGGAGATCAATATTTTTCGGGTCTGACTTGAGCAACTCATCGCTGGCCTGAAATGCCGGAGCAAACTTCTTTTCGCTCAACAAACGACGGGCCAACTCCAACGTCGGTTTTTCGACAGCCTTGGGCGGCTTGTCGGAAGCATCCGTGAGCTTCGAGCCTTCCTGAGCCGGCACGATCGGAAACGGATTGGCATTCGGATCCTGTTGGGCCGCCGGAGAGGCCTTTTCCATCACACCACTCGGCGGAAACTCCTCGACGTTTTGCGCTGCAGGGGGGATCGATGCCGGCTCCTCCTTGAGCATCCCCCAGGCGGCAGGATGATAAACGGTCAACAACACGAAGACAGCCAGCAGGCTGTATTGATTCAGGCTCGCAAATCGCATGAGCTTCAATTCCAAATGATCACAACAAAGAATCGTAAACAGGAAACAAAAAACCGAGACTCAATTCTATGTGACAATCGCGTTTGATGGTAGTCCACCTCCGGCAACAAGTCAGCATCTATGATGAGCACCGTCAGAGAGAACCACCACGCACGATGCCTCCCTTCAATTAAAGCGAAAATGTTGCGCGCCATTTGCTAACTAACGATCAGCTCCAGAGTTAAGCCCGGCTACTCTTGTTTCAGCCGCAATATCACGCAGCCTCACCAACCCGCATGTCTAAACGATCCGACTTCGCAATCGGCACCTTGGCACAGCGATCCTGCCTTCAATCGATACGCGCGCATTAAATAAACGACAACAGACTCAGTTGCAGTGTGTTCGCCGTCACTTGTTGAGTCGCCTGCAGGATATATTGAGCATAACTGAAATCGGTAATCGCCTGGGTGATG
>JBGSVC010000037.1:0-16770 GCA_041753175.1 Planctomycetaceae bacterium | reverse complement strand
AGTCAAGAAAATGTTTCAGAAGTTCTGCTGCACAAGGCTTCTTGGCGGTACCAAGGCCGTTGGCGGATGCAAACGTAGCATTAGCCAAAAATGACCGACATTTACTTATATCACCAATTGTGTAGGAGGGAACATGTAGTCCTGCTGGGGCAACCTTCGTTAGCCACATTAAGCAAGCGTACAAATTCCCGCCATCGACATAGCCCAGGGGATCACGGCTCACGAAGCGGCCCAACTGCGGGCTGTAGTAGCGGGCGCGGAAGTGGTAGAGAGTGGTGCGGGTGTCGTATTCGCGGCCGGTGTAGCCGAAGATGTTTTTGATGGCAGAATCGGTTCGCACGGTCACGCCGTCGGGGGCGAGGATGGTGGTGTTGCCGTAGCTGTCGTAGGCCATTCGCTCCACGACTGCTCCACTACTGTCAGAGATCGCGGCGATGCTGTATTGGGCGTTGCGGTGGTAGGACTGGAATGACGAAGTGGTCCCTTCCTGGGTGAACGACGACCAGTCGCCGACGGTGGTCAGCGCAGGCGTCATCTGAACTGCCAACTCCTCAGGATTCTGTGACGTCTTTTCCATTAGAGAGGTGTTGCAAATCCCGCGATTTGTGAAAAGACCAGTTTTTAGGGGTGTGAACGGTTACCTGAAGGCATGCAACTCGGGCATGGTTAGTTTACACGGTCAACAAACCCCTTGATGATTTTCTCGCTATTTATATCAAACATGACTTTCAAAGCAATTTCGTCACCATCTTTTTGCCCTAACGAATATGTCTCGCTTATTAAACCATTTACCACTCCCCTGGAAACCCTGTGCTTTATATTATCATAAAAGAAGACGTAGTCATCCTTGTAGTGCTCAGTTAACTTTCCATTCATCATATCTTCCAACAGCACATCAAAGCCAGGGCGGGTATTGCGAAACAAATTAATTAGCTCGCTGGGTTTAGAATCACTTAAAACTATTCTCGGATTATCATCGAATAAAGTTCTCATTATAGTGGTCCTATTGAATACAATAATGCAAAACAAGGATATGGGGCCGCATGCAATGCTGGCATAAAGTAGTGTCGCAAGAGCCAGATTTAAAATTCTTCGCATTGGATAATCATTCAACTAGAGGCTGGGGGCGACCACAGTTATCCACGAATCGGCAACCGTATTCTTGTGGATAAAAAGCTTCCCAGTTCAAATCGTCTGGCGATACTGAAGCCAAATGCGGCTCCATGCAGCGGATAACCTTACAATTGGTGTTATTTGCGACTGATTGACCGACAGTGCGTGTTATTGTGTCACTGGCCCCACACGAACCGATAGTAATTGCGGGATCCCAGCAATTATTGTCTTTGATTGCCCTTTTGAGACGGTTCTCAAAGGTGAAATTCGGGAACAATCTTTCTACAACTTCATTGCCCTGAGCGTCAATCTTGCCAGTATACGTGACAGTTCCCCCAAAATTCCCATCAGGTCCTCCTTGATGACCAATTATTTTTATTTCGCAACACCCATTTTTACGTACAAAATTTAGAATATCTGCCTGGCTCTTCGCCCCGTCCAAAACTGTAGTGGGGTCACCGGTGAACTCTTCACCATTAGAGTGCCAATCATTCCGCTGCACACCACCGTGATCAAGCATGGTGATAGCGCACTTTTTAGCCATTCCCCCCGGATCCATCCCTTCCAACCCAAAATAATTGGCGTACAAATTCCCGCCATCGACATACCCCAGCGGGTCGCGGGTGGTGAAGCGGCCCAACTGCGGACTGTAGTAGCGGGCGCGGAAGTGGTAGAGGGTGGTGCGGGTGTCGTATTCGCGGCCGGTGTAGCCGAAGATGTTTTTGATGGCCGAATCGGTCCGCACGGTCACGCCGTCGGGGGCGAGAATGGTGGTGGTGACGGTCCAGTCTTGGTGGCTGGAACATACGTGGGTGGTTGTATGTGTGGAGAGCATGCCTGATGGTAACTCAGAGGTGGACAAAATGGAACAGGTTTTGTCTGGAGTTGTGTGCGGAGAGGGGTTAGCGCTTTGTCGTCTGTTGAAGGTGTTGGAATTCAACGAAACTGCTTAGATGTCGATGGAAATTCAAGGCGTGTTTGAGCGCCGCGGCTTGGGCGGAGGTTTGCCGTTGAGAAACGTCAAGGGGTAGATATTAGAGACGAATTTGCTGCATGGTGATGCAGTGAAAAGCGCCGAGTCCCCAGACGAGATCGACGGCGTGGATGCCGACGACTTTGCGATTCGGAAAATGCTCCTGGAGAATCCCGATCGCGATGCTGTCAGCAGGATCGTTAAACGTCGGAACGACGACACTCTGATTGCCGATGTAGAAATTGGCGTAGCTCATGGGGAGTTGGGTGTCGTCGTAGAATTGGGGATCGGGAAGAGGAAACTTGACGACATCGAGGTGTCTGCCATCGGCGAGGCGAAATGTTTTGAGTTGCTCGAAGTTTTTGTGAAGAAGAGGAAACGCTGGATCGTTTTGATCTTCGGTGTAGGCAGCCAGGACGGTCGTTTCAGAGACAAAGCGTGCCAGTTGATCGATGTGCGCATCGGTATCATCGCCGGGGATACTGCCATCGTCGGGTTCTCCCAGCCAGAGGATGTTCTCGACGCAGGCGAAGTCCAAGAGTTTTTGTTCGATCTGGCCTTTAGTAAGCAGGGGATTGCGGTTGGGATTGAGCAGGCATTGAGAGGTGACGAGGAGGGTCCCTGCTCCGTTGGGTTCGATCGACCCACCTTCCAGGATCATATTGGGATTAAAACGCTTGTAGCCGAAGTGATCGGCGATGCGTTGAGGCATCTGGTTGTCTTGATCGAAGGGGGGATATTTACCTCCCCAGGCGTTGTAGCCCCAATCGACGACTGCCGAAGGGAGCCCTTTGCCGGCGAGGAACATAGGTCCGTGATCGCGCATCCAGGCATCGTTGGTGGGAAACGGGTGAATGGTGACGTTGGGTAAGTCGCTGACCATTTGATGGGCCTGCTCATAGACAGCCCCCTGCCCTGCAGCGATGTGAACTTCCTCGCCCTCACACAATAGTTGGGTGAGTTGTGCCCAAATGGGAGGGACGGGTTCAAATTTGCCGGGCCAGGAATTGAGATTGTGGGGCCATGAAAGCCAGGTCGCGACATGCGGTTCCCATTCTGCAGGGAGTCGATAGCCGAGAGCACGGGGGGTGGAAGGTGTTTCCATCGTGAGACTTCATTTCAGAAAATCGTGGTGAATTTGCATCGTGACTTGATATTGAGTCGCACAATAACAGATGAGAAATGTCTCTAGTCCAGATAACGCTTTAACAAGCCGTCGTAGGCGTCGATGCGTCGGTCGCGCAGGAAGGGCCAGTGGGTGCGGGCTTGATTGATGACGGAAAAATCACAGTCTGTGGTGAGAATGGCTTCCTGGTCGTGTGCGGCTTTTGCGACGATGTTGCCGTAGGGATCAGAGACAAACGAGCCGCCCCAGAACTGGATTCCCCCTTCGGTGCCGACGCGATTGGGGGCGACGACGTAGACGCCGTTGGCGATCGCGTGGCTGCGCATCATGGTTTGCCAGGCGTTGTATTGGGCGTCCCCCCATTGTTCTTTTTCACTGGGATGCCAGCCGATGGCGGTCGGATAGAAGAGGATCTGTGCGCCATGAAGGGCTGTTAAGCGAGCGGCTTCGGGGAACCATTGATCCCAACAGACACACACGCCGATTTTGCCATAGGCGGTTTCAAAGGCTTTGAAACCGGTATCACCGGGAGTGAAGTAGAATTTTTCGTAGTAGAGGGGATCATCGGGGATATGCATTTTGCGGTACATTCCCAGATATTGACCGTCGGTATCGATGACGACAGCGGTGTTGTGATAGAGGCCGGCGTCGCGTCGTTCGAAGAGTGAGCCGACGATCACGATGCCGAGTTTTTTAGCCAGCGCACAGAGTTGATCGGTGGTGGGGCCGGGGATGGCTTCGGCGAGATTGAATTGGTCGTGGTCTTCGGTCTGACAGAAGTAGAGGCTGGGAAAAAGTTCCTGTGTACAGACGATGTTAGCGCCTTGTGCAGCGGCATCGGCGATGCGCGCCAGGGTTTTCTCCAGGTTGGAAGTGACGTCAGCCGAACAGGTATTTTGAACCGCCGCGACTTTGACGGTGCGAGCATGGGAAACGGGCATGATCGTGAGAGATCCTCTAAAAACGAACGAACCGAATAAAAGCCAGATTGGCAGACATAGAACGTGATTTGCAAGAATTCGATGGAACGATTCTGAAGTTGGTGTCAAGAAGCGTTATGTGAGAACATCAGAAGCCTTCAAGTCGGCTGGTTCGAGGAACTGGATCGACTTGAGGTGGCGGTAGTTGTCATTGTAGTCCAGACCGTATCCGACGACAAAATGATCCTCGATCTCAAAACCGCAATAATCTGGAACCAGGTCAACGGTCGTGCGTGCTTTTTTCCAGAGTAGAACAGCCGTTTTGACGGGGCGTTGCAGTCGCGATTCAAATTGACGCTTGAGACGATCGAGGGTCTGTCCGGTATCAAGGATGTCGTCGACGAGCAGGATGTCACGCCCTTCTAAATTGGGCAGGATCTCGAAGTGGACTTTTAGTTCTCCGGGCGTTGTGGTCTGGCCTTGATAACTGGAGGCCTGAATGACACCCAATTGACAGGGGATGTCCATTGTTCGAATCAGGTCTGCCAGAAAGATCAGGCTGCCAGTGAGGATGCCGATCATCGTCAGGGGGCGGTCGTCGTACTCTCGATTGATCTGATCTCCAAGAGTTGCGACCCGTGACTGAATTTGTGAAGCGGAAAGAAGCTGTTTCAAAGCGGATTCCTGACCTATCAGTCCGTTTTAGAAGAAAACACGAAAATGATGACGTTGGATATCGATGGCACAAGACAGGGTGTTTTTTTAATCAGACGCGATCAATGGAGACTCGCTCTTGCGGAACATCAACGGGCTGCTGGTTATTGTCTGTCGAGAGCGAGAGATTATCATACGCAGGAAGTCGAAACAGGCAATTCGTCAACGAGTAGAATTCGGCAATCCGCCGGGAGAAAAAGATTGTTGTGGGGCGATGAGATGAGTGTTACTTCATCAGGGAGCCTTGCGTTCCGAGCATGCGATCGATTTCAATCGTTTTGTTTTCAGGTCCAAACTTGCAACCGACGGCTTCAAAGGGGGAATCATAAGGGGCGCCGCGTTTGGCACGTATCCAGATTTTGACGGTTCGATCCTGTTTGGAATTCAAGCCGAACAAGGCCGTCTGGCTGTCGTAACTGAGAATATCGGATTGTGTCTGAAACAGGTTGCCCCACAATTCGGTGTTGTCTTCGGCGGTCACCTGGAAAGGGCCTTGCCAATCTTCGGTGATTAATCGTCCGGTCATTTTATCGCATTCGAGGACACCGGCGTTGTCTGGTAAATTGTCGCGATCCAGCAATTCGAGCGGTTTTTCGACAGGTCCATAGACACATCGAATACGACGATTCAAGGTGCCCAGACGTCGATAGAGGTTGCCGTCAAAATCCCCTTCGAAATCGAGACTGATATAGTTCCACTCCTTGTTATCGGTTTTGGCGGGGGCGTTGGCTTTGACGCCGAGTCTGGAGAGAGAATTGTCTGCTTTGGGAGGGTTATAATTCCACGTCAGGACTTTGCCGGGGCCACGTCCTGAGATTTGGCCAGAGATGACGTCGATGGCACATTGATCCATCGTCCCTTTGAGCATATGGATGAGTTGGCCTGCCTGATAATGATTCATTTCCACACGAACCTGCTCTTTGGCGATGACTTCTTGCAGTTTGAGTTCGGCGTCTTGAGGGAGTCTTTGAGTGAAGATGATTTTGCGATTGAGTTTGGCCTGAAGTTCTCCACAATGAATCTGCCCATCTGCCAACCAGGACTGTACCGATCCGATGAATCGCCCTGTCTGTCCGTCGAAATCGATGGATTCGTGGCAGCGTATGGTCATGAGCGAAGTCTGGCCGAGTTGATTGCCTTCGAAGTCGTTGTTGACAGGCATTTGAACCATTGATTCACCGATGGATTGGCAGCGGTTCTGGTCGCGTTCAAAGATAAGTTCAGGCCCTTCCAGATGGATACGATCATGTTCAATGATCGCAGGGGTGGCAGGCTGTTGTCGTGTTGCGATCTCGCCTTTGAGCCTGATGGTTTGCTGAAACTGTCCTTTGTTTTCCAAATGCAGAATCGCTCCTGAAACCGACCAGGGGGGCGATTGGAGCGTTTTTTCCTGATGCATATGAACTTGCCCGATGGCAACCAGATCTGCCAGATCGACGAGATCCTGCGGGCGCGCGGACGATTGCTGGGAAGCGTATAACCTGGGCGAAAGCCTCACCTGGCCGACAATCTGGCGACAGGTGACGGAGATGGCGGTTTTGAGGAGGGGCTCGGTCATGCCTGATGAGGGGGCCGGATCGGGGAATGTAGAGGATTGCGATGACGCTGATGAAGTGGTCTGATTAACGGGATCAAGCATTGAGACGGGTGAGAAGTCTTCTTCTCGAAAATTGAGTTCGAGCAGGTCGGTGGTGGTATCGAGTTGTGAGGAGACGAGTTTGACCTGATTCTGGGCAACCATTTTATGCAGGCGTACAGACATGGGGGGGCGTTTGACGTCGGAGGAATTCGCGGACGAATTCTCAGAAGATGCGGGTTTGCGTTCAATCCAGAAACTCATGGACTGCCCGACGAGCAACGCCTGCTGGGTGTGGTGTGTCAATGCGGCGTTGCCGAGAATGTCGATGCGATCGTAGCGTCGTGGCTGATAGCGATCGGTCAGACGATTTGAAGGGGGTTGGTCGGGTTGAAGTCGCATCATCTCGTGCCAGTTGACTTCGGCGATCGGGGTTTGACCATCGACATCGAAATGGCGAATCCAACCTGCGCCAGTGGCCTGAGCGGCTTCGAGATCTTTTTGATCGTTGTTCCATAGCTGGATTTTAGGGCAGACGATTTCTGTCCCGGCGAGATTGACGGTGACAGGTTGATTGGACGACTGCAGGATCAATTCTTTCTCGTGAACGCGATATTCGAGCGTTTCCATGGCAGAGGTGAGTTGTTGATGATCGGATCTGATGACGACGAAATTTCCCTCGGCAAAGAGTCGCTCGAGTCCTAATTTTGAGGAGCCTGCGGGATTTGTTGATTCGGACGCAGGAACAGGATCTGAGGGGGTGAGCAATTGCTGTGAGAATTGCAGCAATAAATGATTGCAGGTGAGGGTGTCGAATTCCTGAGGATGCGTCTGTTGTCGAACCTGGACGTTTTGTGCGAGTTCGGCGATCTGATGGGTGATGTCGTAGGTCATCAAGCCATCGCAGGTGACTTGTGCAGGAGGACGGTTGTCGTCGACAGCCAGAGCCATCGCCATGGTTTTGAAGCTGACATTTTTGACACCTGAAAACGAGAGTTGAGGATTGGGGTTAAACTCGTCGGTGGGGATTAACTCCATTTCGATGCCGCGGGAGTTTCCGGTATGTCTGTCGTAGCGAAACTTGATGGGGAAGTCGCTGCGGACGTGCTGGGCGTCGCGTTCGAAGATGAAGTTTTGGCCGACGACTTCCATCTCATCAGGCCCGGTGAGCTTGACCTGTCCATGGAGTTCCGCGGTTTTGAGGAGGTTGGGGTTGAACTCCGTGAGGTTAACGGGCTCTTCAAAATCCAGACGTGCCTGATCGGTTTCCAGTGAGTAGCAGGTTTCGGGTTTACCATCTTTGCCATCTACTTTCCAGATGACGGCAAAGGGTGAGAATGTCATCGTCTGGGCATCAGACTGTTCCCATTGACCGCAGTAAATATAGAGATTTTCGTGTCGGAACTTGATTTTTGCAGATGCCGCCCAGGGGGCATGGGCGAGATATTTCGTCGCCATATCGGCGTGTTCGCGCGGCCCCTGCTGGACACCCGGTTCGGAAAAAAGCTGTTCGGGGGAGAGGGCCTGATACTGCGGCTGGACCAGCGGCGTGACCAACTCGTTGTACAATTTGTACATGAGCGTTAGAGAGATGGTCACAATTAATGTCAGGGTCAAACGCGCGATCACGGGACGTTCTTAATTTCAGAGGTTGTCGAATCACATATGAGTACAACAGGCGTTGCCGACTGGCAGGTTGGACGCAGGAAGAGGATTAAGGTTCCGAGGAGGGGATCAATCCAATGACATCAGTGATGTCGACCATGCCGATGGGGCAGCCGTTGTCGTCAACAACGGGGAGTTCACTGAATTTCTTGAGGGTAAAAATCCGGACGGCTTCTTCAATGAGAGCCGATTTTGAGATGGTCATTGGTTGTTTGGTCATCACTTCGTGGATGGGCCGATCGAGTTGTTGCTCACGATGTTGTTCGAGGAGGCGGGCCAGATCGCTATCGGTGAACAAGCCTGTCAGCTTTCCCTGAGCATCAACGAGGACAATTGCTCCAGTTCGTCGTCCGCGTGTTTGATGGAGGCTGAAGACTTCGCGGACGGTTTCGTGTTCAGACGCCACACGCAGGGCTTCGCCTTGTCGCATCACATCGGAAACCGGGGAGAGACGTTTTCCCAGGCTGCCGGCTGGATGGTAGCGGGCGAATTGTTCGGCAGAGATGCCTTTGCGAGTTGCAGCGACGATGGCGAGAGCATCCCCGAGAGCCAGCATGATGGTGGTGGTCGTCGTGGGAGCCAGTCCTAAGCGTCCGGCTTCGGGATGCCTGCCATAGGCGATGACGACATCAGCGGCTCGCCCCAAAGTCGATTGTTCGGTCGAGGTGATGGCGATGACGGGAACCTGCATACGATTGAGAATCGGCAACATCCGGCTGAGTTCTTCAGTTTCGCCGCTATTGGAAAACGCCATCACAATATCGGTGGGTTGAATAATTCCCAGGTCGCCGTGGACGGCTTCAGCGGGATGCAGGAATTGGGAGGGTGTTCCCATGGAGGCGAAGGTTGCAGCGATTTTCTGGCCGATCAAACCGGCTTTGCCAATCCCGGTGACGATGACGCGACCTTGACAATCGACAATCAAATCGGCAGCGGTACAGAAATGATCGTCGAGTTGATCGGCGATGAGGCGGATGGCGTCTGACTCGGCGAGCAGGACATCGCGTGCAGCGCGGAGTTGTTCGAATTCTGCATACGGGACAACATCCCGTCGTTGAGGGCTGCTCATGATTGAATCATCCTGATTGGAAACAACGGCCTGCGGACATGGCGAATCGTGTTTAATTGCTGACAGTCTGCCTGGAAACTGGTGGCCCCATCCTGGGAATTTCGTCGCGTTTTTTAACAGAAATAGGGTTTTGGACCTATCCCAATTTTGGACGCTTTGGAGATAGGTGTGAGGAGGAAACGTGAGCGAAACGATGGGGGTTATGCGGGCTATTTTTGTGTAAAAAATGCAAAATCGTGGTGTTTTCAGGGCGGCGGGATCATGAGGGGAGATATTGCGCTGGTCAGAACGAATCAGGAGTGATATGTCGGGTGCAGGCTCACTTCTTTTGGCCTTCATGAAAGACTTTTTGCAGGAATGCAAATGATGTTGCAGGACGCCATCGATAAAATCGCACACAAAAAATACATGACCTATGTGATCTTTGCGTGGCTGACGCTGGGGTTTGTGTTGTTGGCGGGATGTCATGAGGCTCCCGGTGAGCAGTTTTCGACATTGACGGTGATCGAATTTGATCTCAGCTCCCCTGCCCCGCTGTCGGAGGGTGAGGTTTCGAGCTTTCTGAAACTGGTCTCTGAAAAGCCTTCGAGCCAGATGCTCCAGTTTCTGCCGGTAGAATTGCCAGATTTGGATCCGAACCTGAGTTCGAAGGAATTGGCGGTCGCTTTTGAGAATGATATCAAAGCCCGCTTTGATCTGACTCAACAGGCAATTCTGTTGTCTGCGGATCGATTTTGGGGTCCATTTTTGAAACGTCATCATGTTGCTCCTGGAAACTTTGCCTCTCTACTCTTACGGATAAGTTGCGCGCTGAACCGTCTGGAATTAAGCGAGTCGGTAGACTTTGAGGAGCAGTATCTTGCTGCAGAGAGTAAAGTCAGTCAGTTGGTAACTGAGCTGGAAGCCTTGGAGCGTTCGTTGGCGGAATTGCCGACAACGACGGGTCAGGAAGAGCGGACCCGATTAATGCAACTCTTGCAGGCACATGTGGCCTGGAAGACCTACACGGTGATGCTGAAATCTGTGCCGGAACATTCGTGTGAACTGGTCGCTGCGCATCAACAAGAACTGGAACCGTTGCTGGAGGCCTGGCATTCTCAGTTTGATTCGATCTTGAAACCTCGCCAGGAAGTGGGACAAAATGCTGAGCGGTTGGCGAAGCCGGAAACGGAATTGTTGACGCGGTAATGTGCGTCTTGCTGTCCGCCGAGCAGGTTCATGCGATTAAGAGATCTCTCGAAATCGAGCGATAAAATGAGAGCGGTTTTTAGCATCGCGGCTCACACAGAGGTTCGCCCTCACGGAACATTGACAAGCTTTTTCTATCGACAGGTGCATGAGATGCGTTTTGTTGGATGTCGGTGTCAAGGTGCATATTTTTCGAGCATGCTCTGCGCATGAATGGCGATTTTCTCTTTGAGGCTTTGAGGCGTGATGACGGTCGCTTCCTTGCCGTAGCCTAAAATCCACCAGAGGATTTCATCGATACCATCGACCTCCACTTCAAAGAGAATGGCACCATCTTCCTGGGTGGTAATTTTCTGGGTTTTGTGCCAGAAAACATCGGCGACATTGCTGGCGACTTTGGGTTCAAAGCGGATCACGACCCGTTCCCGCTGGTCTCCGCGGATCATGGACCAGGCATTGCCCAAATAGTTTTCGAGGGAAAAGCGGGGTGGGATGGTGAAGGTTTTCTTAAGAATCTGCAAACTGGCAATACGTCCGATGTGGAACGTGCGTAGTTCTTTATGGAGTGAGGAGTGGCCGACGACATACCAGCTTCTTTTGTTAAAAAAGAGGCGGTAGGGTTTGAGTGTCGTGCGAATGGTGTCTTGTTCGAAGTAACTGCGATATTCGAGTTTGACACATTGATGGTCGCGCGATGCGCGTTGTAACTGGCTGAAGACTTCGCCACATTGATCAGAGATGTGAGAAGGCTCAAGGTGAATCTGATGTTTTTCAAGCGATCCTGCCAACTCGCTGCGCAATTTCCAGGGGAGATGGCTGAGCAGTTTGAGAGACGCCGAGTGAGCTTGATGGAGGAACGGCAAGCCGGGCTGATCGGGATGACGTTTGACGGCGGTCCCGAGAAGGATGAGCGAGAGAGCTTCGTCGAGAGTGAAGTTGGTCGGAACGACAAAGCGGGCGACGAGAAGTCGGTAGGTCTGTTTTTGAGGATCGTAGTCGAATTCCAAACCGGACTCTTTGAGGATGTCCAGATCGCGATAGATGGTGCGTGTGGTGACGCCCAGTCGTTGCGACAAATCTTCAGCCGTGACCGTTAAACCGGTTCTGAGAGCCTCGACAATGTCCAGCAGGCGTTTGAGCTTTTCCGTCTGTTTCATAGAGTCAGTGAAGCACTTTGGCAATCATGAAGCAAGTGATCACATATCCACATCAAATCAATATTGAGCTTATTTCATCAGCGATTTGAGGCTCTCTCCGATCGAATGAACCCCTGATTTGAAATGAGGATTGGTCTGCATTTCTTGTGGAGAAGTCGAGGGCTGGCTGTATGATGTGGGCTGTTGAGCGGATTCCTGGTAGGCCACCGGAGTGACCGCGGTTGATTTTTTCTGAGAGTTGTTTTCGAGCATGGACGCATGATCGCCTTGCCATTCGGCGAGGGTGGTCATGTTTTTGCTTCTCAAATCGTAGTGATCTTCCGGGAGTAGCGATTTGACGGCGAAGTGTTCATCAGGTTGAACGCCTTGAACGCGGCCTTGTAAAGGGAGTTCAAATCCGTCGTTTCGAGTGGTGGTGTTGTCGATGGGGGTATTGGATTGATTAGGGTTTGACTGGAATTGGTCATCGGCCTGGGGTGAAGGATTTTCGCCATCCTGGCTGGCAGGTGCCGAGGGCAAAGGTGGCAGAGTGGATCCTTCGACAGGCATGACATGGTCGATGAAACTGACACCATTGCTGACAGGAACCGAGGAAGCAAACGGTGGTGGTGAGGATTCGGTGCTGTCGAGATCGATGGCATGGCTGCGTGCCCAGGCGCGGGCGAGGGCTTGTTGGTAGGCTTCGGGCACCCATTCGCCTTCGAGAAGGTGAACGCTGTCGTGTTTGAGCAAAGTTCCTTTGCGGAACTGGAAGTCGAGCAGTGCGAGGTTGTAATCAATCAAAGACTGATAGTAGGAGTTTTCGGCGGCTGCCAGAGATTCCTGGGCACGCAGATAACGGTCGATGACGCCTTCGCCTTGCCCAAGATTGGCACCGGCGGCATATTCTTCGCCGAGCAGTTGTGCGCGTTCCATGGCGGCGTGTCGTCTGGAGAAGTTGGATTTAGCGAGGGTGTATGTGCGGGAGAGTTCCTGGAAGGAGACTGCCATTTCGTGGCTGATTTCCAATTCCTGAGCGGCGTGAACTTTGCGCGACTTGGCCAGGCGCAATTCGAGGTTTCGGACCTGGGATTTGGTGGCCCGAAGTCCGAGTGTCTGGCTGTATTGCAAGCCGACGGTGTAGCCTGTCTGGTTGCCTTGCAGGAGAGTTTCGTAGGCGCCGTTGAGTCCTTGACTGGTGCCGACGACATCGTCATCTTCCTGGGGGAAGAGTTGATCTCCAAAACCGTTGACGTTGTAGCTGGCGATGAGATCGAGTCGGGGTCGGGCGATGTTTTTAGCGGCCATTAACTGTAGTTCGGTGCTTTTGATCTGCCATTTTTGTCGTCTCAATTCGACGCGTTCGGTGAGTGCTTCCGCCAGCGAGAGATACCAGTCGGGTTTGAAACTGACGGTGAGGGGTTCGTCGACGGGTCGCATGATGCGTCCATCGTTGACAGGGAGTTGGAGGAGGTTACGAATGCCTTGTTCGGTCTGATAAATACTGGCCAAAGCGGTTTCAACCTGTGCTTTGGTTTCGAAGTAGCGATCGCGTGCCTGCGGTTCCTGCCAGTTGGAGAAGCCCTGAAGCCCACCGTTATCGCGTTTGACTTTGGCGATTCGCCAGGTTTGAAGAGAGGAGTTACGTGCCCGGACAGCGACATCGAAATTGCGATACGCCAGGTATAAATTCCAGTAGCTGGTTTCGACATCGCGGAGGAGATTGCGGACGTTGGTTTCGAAGTCGGTCAGTGTGATATCCTGATTGATACGGGCGATCAGGACCCCTTGAGAAACCCCGGTGATCGAGCCAAAGTTGGCATTGCTGCTGACAGGACCAGCGACGCGGACATAATCAGCACCGGAGCCTGCGAGGAGTTGCTGGGTGTATGTGGCGCTCACACCGGTTTGGTAGAAGCTATCGAAGAGTTGTGACTGAGTGAGTTGATTCTGGTTGGAATTGGTATAATCGACGTTGTGATTAAGGGCCAGATTGGCTCCGTAGGCGAAGTTTTTAGACAACCCGGTGTTGACGGACCCTGTCGTGGCGACGTTGGTATTGTTGGGGAAGGTGCCGAAGAGGTTATTCTGGATCTGCTCGTTGCGACCGTAGGTCGTATTGACGTTCCAGTTGGTATCAAAATCCGAGAGAGCCGCTTCGACGCCGCGGTTTCCGAAGAGAATTCCGGATTCCTGAATGGCAGGATCGAGCACCGAAGGGACTTGAGCGGAATTGGTTAAGAGCACATTCTGAGGGTTGAGAAACTGACCGGCGCTTTTAATAATTTCGCTGTTTTGAAGAGCGATTTTGATGGCTTCCTGCAGACTCACGTCCCAGATTTCATCTTCGTGACGGGAGTCGAGAGTGCGCGGAGGTGCGGAGGCTTCGACCTGGGGAGAAGTCGACTGGCAGACTGCCGGGTAGGCGATCTGCGTGGCTTCATTGCGATAGTATTCCAGATCGGCATCGCCGACATATGCGACCTTCTTTGATCCTGACTTGCAGCCCGAAGCGACAAGACACAGACAAAGTGTGACGACCAGGAATTCTCTGGTTGATCGAAGAATCATGTGGCATCATCCTTGATGGCCGGAAAACTCAAACGATGGTGTGGGCAAACACGTTTTGCGGATGGGGCATGTCAGTGATATCCTGACAGTCGATCCGTAAATGTGGTTGCCAACCGTTTCCGTCGAGCCGAGACAGTTGAGCCAAGACAGTTGAGTCAAGACAAGGTGACGAATGACGAAAAACGTCTGGCTGTCATCAGCATCCTGGCTGGTGACAACCCCCGGTCGGTTGGCTTGATCACTTAAAAAACGGGAACAATCTGACTTCAATGAGCGATTAATGTTGCGACAATACACCTGGTTAAAGCGCGATGTCGAACGATCGTCGGGTTGAAGCCTTATAGGTATGATCGGCTAATACATTGAGAAGAACGATAGTACTCGTTACTGCACGAAGAATTGCCGTGGTCGGAAGAGTCTGCCTGGGGCACGCTGAATACGCAGACCTGCCATTTTAACGAATAAGATTGGAAAGACGTTCAAGAATGATGATTGCTGGCAGTCTGCAAATGGTTGACTGAGAACTGCAAGACTATTGAATTCTGTGGGCAGGTTATTGACGTTTCAATGACCAGACTCACAGGAACCTTGGTGCCAAAAAGGAAGTCTGTGCAAAAAACTGAAGGAAAAAACGTCGTTGCTTGATGTTCGGTGTACGATCCATTACAAGTCTATGATGTGAAAATGGCGGTCGGACGGCCAGATAGAAGGTGCGTTCACTTTTGTTGAATAACGTATTGAATCGGCGACTTGCAGTCCCAATCTAATTGAGGAACATCTATGTATCACGTGACACTGATTCCCGGCGATGGCACTGGCCCTGAATTGGCAGAAGTTACCCGTCATTGTCTGGATGCCACTGGAGTAAAATTTGATTGGGATGTTCAGGATTGTGGGATCCATACGATTGAAAAAGAAGGAGGCGTGCCTCCTCGCGTTCTGGATTCAATCCGCAAGAACAAGCTGGCATTGAAAGCACCGATCACGACACCGATTGGAAAAGGGTTTCGTAGCGTCAATGTGTATTTGCGACAGGAACTCGGGCTGTATGCCTGTGTTCGTCCGTGTAAGACTTATAAGGGTGTGCGGACCTACTATGCAGAATCGAATGTTGATCTGGTGTTGATTCGAGAAAACACTGAGGATCTGTATGCGGGTGTAGAATTTCCGTCTGGAGCCGAGAAGACTGCTGAATTGATCACGCTGATCAACAAATTCGCGGAAGGCAAAAAGATCAATACCGGGTTGACGACGACCGGGATCAGCATCAAGCCGATGAGCTATGAGGGGACACGCAACATTGCCAATTATGCGATGGACTATGCGACACGGTTTGGTCGTAAGACCGTCACTTCAGTTTGCAAGGCAAACATCATGAAGTATACCGACGGTTTATGGTACGACGAAACCCGCGCAGTGGCGCTGGCCTATGGTGCGAAATTTGAATGGGAAGAACTGGCCAAGGGTGTGAATCCTGATCCGGAACTGGTGGGGAAAGTCTCTGATGGATCGGGAGTGATTTACAATGAACGACTGATCGACAACATGTGTATGCAACTGGTTCAAAAACCTGAGTTGTATGATGTGATTGTGACGTCAAATCTGTACGGCGATATTCTCAGCGACCTGTGTGCAGGTCTGGTGGGTGGTTTGGGAGTTGCTCCGGGGGCCAATATTGGTCCGGACTCATCGATTTTCGAAGCAACTCACGGCAGTGCCCCGAAATATGCCGGGAAAAACAAAGTCAATCCGGTGGCGTTGATTCTCTCGGGTAAACTGTTGCTGGAACATATTGGCGAAGCGGCGGCGGCTGAAAAGCTGGAACGTGCTGTCGCTGCTGTCATCGAAGAAGGCAAGCATGTCACCTACGATATGAAGGATGATCGTAACGATCCGACCGCTGTGGGAACACGAGAGATGGGCGAAGCGATTTGCAAAAAGATGGCTGAGCTTGGTTGATGTTTTTGATCAAGACGAAGTATGTCAATTGAGAATTGCCTCGGCATTGATTTGCAGAGGCAATTTGTTTTTATGTCAGGATCATGAGCGTGTATGGCCTGGGAGCAACTCTATTTTCGGATCATCAGCGACACTCAGTGGGGGTGGCTGACGATCCCACAAATTATGTTGCGGGTGGCGTCGCTGTTTTATGGGTGTGTGGTCTGGTGTCGCAACCGTTTGTTTGATTGGGGATGGCGCAACAGCGAGCGGGCGTCGGTGCCTGTGATCAGCGTGGGAAATCTGACGACCGGCGGAACGGGCAAGACGCCGATTGTGGCGTACCTGGCGAGGTTGTGTCAGGACGTTGGTGCTGACCCTGGGTTGATCAGTCGGGGATATCGCTCGGTCGATGGAGTCGCCAACGATGAGAAGATGTTGCTCGATCTTTTGTTGCCAGGGGTGAACCATGTGCAGCATCGACGACGTGTGGAAGCAGCGCAGGAACTGTTGTCAAAGTCACCGGAAGTTCATGTGATTGTAATGGATGACGGATTTCAACACCGCCAACTCCATCGTGATCTGGATCTGGTGGTTGTGGATGCCACCAATCCATTCGGATATGGCTGGCTCTTGCCGGGGGGGTTATTGCGGGAGCCGATTGCGGGTTTGAGGCGGGCGGATGTGGTGTGTGTGTCGCGTGTTGATCAGGTGAAGGCGCCCCGTGTGGAGGAGATTAAAACGACTTTGCGTCGGTGGGTGAGAGCCGAGGTTCCGATTT
>JBGSVC010000036.1:0-2311 GCA_041753175.1 Planctomycetaceae bacterium | reverse complement strand
CGCCATAGCCCTGCACCGCTAAACCACCGGCGCTGACCAGGATATCGTTCGAGTTGAGGTTAAAATTGCCCGCGCGTGTGTATTGAGGGCCATCGCCGTTATCAACAACAAAAAATCCATCCCCCTGAATCGCCAGATCCGAGGGGCTTGTGGTGTTCGTGATACTCCCCTGATTGAAGTCATGTCGAATTTGCGCAGTGGTAGCCCCCAAACCAATTTGACGGGGATTGGTCCCCCCGTTTTGTGCATTCGGACTGGAGCCAACACTCAATGTTCGGGAAAGCTGGGTGGCAAAAACAACTTCAGATGCTTTGAAACCATTGGTTCCTGCGTTGGAAATATTATTGCCGACGACGTCAATCAGAGTTTCGTTGAGCGAAAGCCCGTTGAGTGATGTATTTAAAGCTGAAGTCAATCCCATCGGTGGTGTCCCCCTGTCCTCATGACTGGATGATCGCGATGCGGAGTCGAGAGACTCGTCTGATCCGCGCAGCCGCAACGTGAATTTTGCAGCATCGTCTTGTCTTGTATCGGCTCACAACCGCTACAATCCCTACTGTTTATCCGGGAAAACTTTTGTAGAAATGACAATCAAGTTGAGTGTCGAACCGAAGCCAATCGGGCTGGGCATGAGGATGAGCAAATGCGGCAACGCGATCATTGAAAGCAGCGACGGGCGGGAGCGCAAGCCTGAGGTGAGACACTATCAAGGGAGTTGAGGGCGTCGGACGGTGGGGTAATCGACGCTGGTCAACCCTTCTTTGAGAAAAGTGACGAGATCCTCTTTTTCCTGAGGGGTCAGATGAAGTGGTCGAATCCGTTGGTCAAGATTGGGGTTCTTGATGCCTCCGAGGTCATAAAAGTCGACGACCTCTTCCAGGGTGGCTTGCGAGCCATCATGCATGTAGGGGGCAGTCCGGTCGACATCACGCAGACTGGGGGTTTTGAAAGCACCCAGATCGAATTCGTCGTTGGTGAATTCGAAACGTCCTTTGTCATCTGGACCTGTTAGATTTCCCTGGGGATCAAGATGATAGCCGACTCCGATGTTGTGAAACTGATCATCGGTAAAGAGGGGGCCAGAATGGCATTTGTTGCACTGCGCCTTGTTCATAAACAGTTCTTTGCCACGCAGCGCGGCTGGCGAATAGTGATGGCAATGTCCGCCATCGGCACAATCAAAGACGGTATGACCTGACATCAGCGTGCGTTCGAAAGCTGCCAGGGCTTTGCCGATATCTTCGCCACTGGCAGGTCGTTGAAAGACTTCCTCGAACTGCTTTCGATACTCGGGGATTTTGTTGAGTTTGCCAGCGACGGCGTCGAGATCGGGCATCCCCATTTCATCGGGATGGGTGATTGGTTGAGTCGCTTGTAGTTCCATGCTTTCGGCACGGCCGTCCCAGAATAAAAATCGGAAATAGGATGCATTGACAATCGAAGGTGAGTTTCGGCGGAGTTTCGTCCCTCCGCTCCCTTCCGAACGTGCCAGTCCATCGGCCCAGCCTTTTTGTGGATGGTGACAACTGGCGCAGGAGATGTTGTCGTGAGCCGACAGACGCGTGTCAAAAAAGAGCTGGTGGCCTAAACTCACCTTGGCTTCGGTGAGTGGATTGTTGCTGGGAATCGGGACGGGAGGAAGGCCCATGGGCGTATTGAGGATGAAGGCTTTCTGTTCTCTGAGCTCGGCATTTTCTTCAGCTTCTTTCTCCGCGCGACCGAGGGCAAACATCAACATTGGCAACAATAGGATGATGGATGCTACCAGACCGGAGATCACGAGATTTTTTTGGATCCAACGCAGTGATTTTTCAGAAGCACTGATGGCACGTGCTGAGACCGGTTCTCCGGCGAGAAAGGCTTCCAGATCGTCAGCCAACTCCCCGGCGGTGGCATAACGATGACGTGGTTTTTTCTGGAGGCATTTCAAACAGATCGTTTCCAGATCGCGTGGGAGACTGGGAACATGTTTGCGCAGGGGATCGGGATCTTTGGTGCGTACCAGTTCAAGTGTTTCTAAAACACTTTCTCCTTTGCTGGGCAGAACTCCGGTGAGCATTTCATACAGAATCACACCGAGAGAATAGATATCGCAACTGGGGCCGATCTGGTCTGATTTTCCTAACGCCTGTTCGGGGGACATGTAATGAGGAGTTCCCAGAATCTCTCCGGCCTGTGTCTGGGAGGAGCTGGCTTCCAGATGTTTGGCCAGACCAAAGTCGGTCACTTTGGGAATGCCTTCTTTGGTGAGCATGATATTGGAAGGCTTGAGGTCTCGGTGGATCACGCCGGCCTTGTGTGCGGCATCAAT
>JBGSVC010000035.1:0-6693 GCA_041753175.1 Planctomycetaceae bacterium | reverse complement strand
ACCATCGAGGAAACGGCAGAGAAAATCGAAGACTACCTCTCACAATCCGGTGCCCCGTATTCTCTCATCCACAGTGTTGATCCCTTCAATCACGATGGCCTCATCGACTTTCTTCCCAAAGATGTCTCCAAAGCTTACGCCATTTTATGGTGGATCGAACACCATGACGGCGATGCCGAAGAAGTCGTCTTCGCCGGTGATTCCGGAAACGACAGAGCGGTCTTTGAAAGCGGTATTCGTTCCATCATCGTGGGAAATGCCGACCGCAGACTTGCCTCAAAGATGCAGGCATACCACGATACTCGCGGGTGGAAGAATCGCCTCTATCTGGCCGAACAATCAGCCACACAAGGCGTTCTTGAAGGCTGCCGCTGGTTCGGACTCATTAGTCCTGAGTCCAGCCTTCAATCCTGAGTCCATCCCTCAAGGGTGACGGTGAGGCGTTGTTCCTGATTGTCACGATAGACTCTGACGGGCACCTGATCGCCGGGCTGGAACTTTTGGATCGTCTGGACTAACGAGTCGAAGGTTCGGATCGGTTCGTTGCCAAAGGCGAAGATAATGTCGTTGGGGCGAATGCCAGCTTTGGCCGCTGCTGAACCTGGAGCGACGCCCGTGATTCTGCATTCATCGAGTCCCGACATTCCTTCGACACCTAATCTCGAGCGGGGTCGATCTGCGATTTCCACGCTGGGTTGATACGCCTGAACTTCTTCGAGTGCAGATCGTGACACAGGTGCGCCGTTGACAAGATAAAGACGCCTGAGTGAACCGAGGTGATACAGATTTTTCAGCCCCGTTTCTCCGCCGATCCAGTCTTCACCGATCACGACATCCACACCAACATGTTCAGTCGTGCGATTCTCAAACGGGACACGACGAGTGACGTTCGTTGCATAGACGATGATTCCGCCAAGACTTTTGATCTTACGTATCAATGCTCTCTCGGCGACGATCGAATTCTGATCGTAAATGTATTGAATTTTGTCAGCCAGAAGCGGTTTTCCTGCGACCGTGATTTGATCCATGCCCACTTCAATGGCCTCTATAGCGTCTTCATCCTGGAGCATCAGGGATTTGACATACAGACGTTCGAGAATTTCCATAGCGCGAAACGAGGTTTCAGGTTCGCCATGAAGGCAGGTCTGAACAAGATCGGGAACGGCGTCCGGGCCGGCATCGTATAGCAGCTCAGTGGCATCTTGTCGTATATGATAGTTGTCGCTGCGAAGTTGGACGATTGCACGTTGCCACACTGCAGGGCTGAGGGTTGCAGTGGGCACGAGCGGGAGAGGCCGGGAAAGCTGGGCTTGGGTGACATCCGGCGATAAGAAAGCGAGAACCATCGCGATGGCGATGTTCATCAGCAGCGGACGTGTTTTCATTGCGATCCCCCGAATTTGTGGATGCCTGAGCTTTTTACCATATATACACAGCTTTTCAACCAGACGCGAGAGGAACTTCAATCAGGGCCGATCGACCAGCAGCAGCCAGATGTTCTCCAGAAGAATTCCGTTTCAACCTGGAAAAGGCGATGGCATTTTCATGGAAAAGCATGAGGCCACTAAATTTGAACTGGTTTTCGTTGTTTGTGGACTCAAAACCACCTATAACCAATGTCTGATTTGATTGTCCACGTTTTCAGAGGAGTTGGCGATGCGAAAAGTGCTCGTGTGGGTTGGTATGGTGATGCTGGGAGCGCTGTGTAACAACGGGACGTTTCTGTTTGCTCATGACGGACTACATGCACCACCTGCAGGAACGACGATTTCTGCACATGATGTCTCTCATTATATGTCTGCTGCTGCCAATCGCTTTTTGCTTTCGCTCAACGAAGAACAAAAGGCTCTGGCGATCTATCCTTTCGTCAGCCAGGAACGAGACAACTGGAACTTTCTTCCAACACCCAATTTGAAACCAGATGGAAAGCGCCAGGGTTTGAGACTGGGAGACATGAACCCGGCTCAGCAGGCATTGGCACATGCGTTGCCCGCCGCTGCACTTTCACAACGGGGTTATCTGGAAGTCATGTCGATCATGGCCCTCGAGCAGGTCCTCTTTGAGATCGAAAAACGGGACATGCGCAATCCAGCCAACTACTTCCTGACGATCTTTGGAAAACCAGATGACGATGCGACCTGGGGTTGGCGCTGGGAAGGTCATCACCTCTCGGTCAATGTGACAATCATCGAAGGCCATCACTTTGCCGTCACACCCTCGTTTTTTGGGACAAATCCAGCCGTGATCAAAGATGGGCCGATGGCTGGCACACAGGTGCTCGTCGGCGAAGAACAAATTGCCTTGGAACTCATCACGTCTCTGAATGACGTTCAGCTCACAGCAGCGATGATTCCTGCTTCCGATCCTATCTCTGCAAAAGGCGCAGCGTATGATGTCCTGACGTCAAACGATCGCAGTGTCGAGCGCTCGGCTTTTGAGAAATCGGGCATTCCCTATGAAGCCCTCAACTCTGAGCAACAAAAAATGCTCATCACACTGGTTAACACGTATCTGGGACGTTTTCGAAATGAAGTTCTGGCAGGCTCAAAATACAAGGGGCTGCTTTCTAATGGCGCAGGATTGACGTTTGCCTGGGCCGGTGGAAAGTCCGCCAGCCAACAGCATTACTATCGCATCCTGGCACCAGAGTTTTTAATTGAGTTTGCCAATGCTCAAAACAATGCCAATCACTACCATGCTGTCCTGAGAGATTATGATGGCGATTTTGGTCGTGACTTTTTAGCAGAGCATTATGCAGCAGACGATCATGCGGACCATACTGTAGGCTCAACAGCCAGCGTCAAAGGCGCCATTGTTCTCTTTGCAGATCCAGACTTCAAAGATTGGCATGCGACGTCGAAAAACAAAGAAGTCCCGCCTACTGACTGCTGGAGTTTTGAGGGGACGATGCTGGTCGGCGAGAATCCCAAAATGAATGACAATATTCTCTGGACGAACGCAGAGTTCAAGAATTACGAAATCAACATCGACTACATGACTCCCACTCCTGACCCAGATTACGACACCGGAGTGTATGTCCGCGGACCATCACATCAGGTGCAGATTGGTGTCTCCCGCTCGCTAAAAAAAGACCTGACGGGATGTATTTATTGCCCGGTCGATAAGGCGCCTCTGGGTGCCTATCCTGACCAACCGGATGATTTAATCAAAGCCGCTCATAAGCTCAATGAATGGAATCACCTGCGCATCATTGTACAAGGCGACCGCATTCAGACGTTTCTCAATGAGCAGCCGATTGTTGATTACAAGGCGATCAAAATGCCCACCCAGGGGCCGATCGGCTTTCAATTGCATGCGGGCGTACATATGAAAGTCAGCTATAAAAACGCCATCGTCACACCGCTCGATTAATGCATATCCTCGAAAGGCTTGCCGGCTAACAAGGTCAGCGATCGTTTTCTTCGGGGGTCCAGATATAATTGAGGACGCGTCGACCATCAATCTGCTCGGCTCGAAGTTTGAACGTGAAGTCGGTGAGCGTTTCGGGGTTTTCGATATAGAATGACTTTGTAACTGTCTGGCCAGAGTCGAGTTTGGTGACATTTTTGTACTGACGACGACGCCCCCGGACATCCAACGAACAGCGGAAGTCGAGCCGTTCGGGGGGTTGCGTTTTGTTGATGATGGTTTGTTCAACAATGAGTCGCTTGGTTTCTGGATCGGGGAAGACTTCGACAGTCACTTCGATATCGCCGATGCCGATTTCATAATAGCGGTAGACATTGAAGCGGATTTGTTCGTCGTCCATGCGAAATTCGATCGGGATCAGATGGCGTCCCAGAGAGGTGCTGGCAGGGAGTTTGATAATCATCGGCATCCGAAATTCTTCGCCACGTGCCAGTCCGAACTGATAGGTTTTGGGATCGACATCCCACTCTTTGGGAGGATTAAAGACGATCTGACCAGAGGTTCCCGAAGAAAACGTGTTGACGCCGAGGATCGCTTCCTGCTGGTATTCCGTGGAACTGGGGAGGCGTCCGCGTTCAAACTCGACGGCCATCTGAAATTTGACGAGCGACTCATTGCAGTTGGTGATAATCTGAGGTTCGCGAGTCACCTGAAAGCGCTGTCCTGCACCTGAGTGGAACGTGAGACGCTGACGATGTCCCCAAATGGAATTGAGGTCGACCAGATCTCCGAGATAGACCTCCTCTTCGACGGGTTCTTCGTTCCAGACAACCATCGTCACTTTGCCGTTTTGGCTGAACAGATAATTGGTACTGGAGTTGGGAAGTTGAAGGCTGCCGATGAACTGCGCGTTTCGCAAAGCCGTGGCCGTGGTACGCCAGGGAACAAAGAGTTCGGTGGGAGAACCGTCTTCATGGAGTAGGCCCGTATCTGGGTCGAAGATACTGGAGGCAAAGATTTTCTCCGCGCCGCCGACTTTGGCAACCGTCATCCGCTTCACCAGGTCAGAGGCTCTGACTTCCATCGAAATGATTTCATCGTCGAGAGTCCCGGTATTGGTCGCTGAGAGAGGTGTTAACAAGACCCAGCGTTCATACCCTTTGTCTGCCGTAGCTCGAAGCTTGGAAAGGATTTTTTCGGGTGTCTGTGTCGTTTCCGAATTGAGAACCAGAAAGAACTCGTTGGCGCGTGGAGAATTTGGAAGGCTTTGTTCCCAATCCCAGTGGACGCCGACGCGGGTATCTCGACCAATCCGGTCGAATTCCGATTTGACCACGGAGAGAGTCTGATTGATAGCTGTCAGGCCGACGAAACTTTTGTCGGTATCTTCGCCGAGTTGCCAATAGCGAACGTTGCCAGAAAACTTGGCCATGACTTCATCAACGCTGTATTGCCAGAAGGTGCTCGGCATCGTGAAAATCTCACTGATCCCCTGCCAATCGACAGGGAATTTTTCACGCAGCGACGTCGGGGGATGATTGAGCATGCCGATGGGCGTGATGTTTTTTTCGATCATCCCATCGAGTAGACTTCCGACGTAGACTTGGCGGTGAGTGTCCTGATTTTCGGCAAAATCCCAGAGGGGGTATTTGATCCAGTTGGAACCAGAAACCACCATGATCGATACAAAATCCTTAACGGGAAGAGATTGATCCGGGCTTTTCGGAACCGAGAGTCCGAATTCCCCGATTTCACCCTCATCATTATGGAGATCGAGGACTGCAAACGACGTATTTTTTTTAATCACGATACGTCCTTCGCGTTGAAGCTGCGAAGTGATGCGATAGTAACCAGGGGGTTGCTTGGGAACATTCCAGGGGATCGGGTCGCGTTGAGAAAGCTTCACAGACAGCGACTCTGTAGAATCGGGTCTCAACAGAAAGGCACGACGATCGATTTCCTTGCCGTTGATATCGTTGATGCGCAGAAAAAGATGGTAGTTGGAATTCTGTCCTTCTTTTTCGTTATCCAGTCCCGTGACATAGGATTTGATTTGTATGGTGCTGTCTGTTTGCAAAAACTGCGTTTCAAAGTTGCTTTCCAGAAAAAAGCGAGGGAGACGCCCGAGCCAGATCGAATCAATCCAGGCGGAGCCAGAGATATCCATTTTGTCGCTATGAATCAGATGGCATCCAATCACAACGAAACGCACATCTGGTAGCGGAGTAAGGGGACCTAGCTGGAGAGACAGCCAATCCTCGCTATTGCCAGTGACTGGTTGAGTCAAGAATCGTTGGACGCGTTGTCGTTGATCGTTGAGGAAAGAAATCGAGACGACAAAAGCATCGTTTTTGAGTCCCTCAGATTTGGCCTTGGCTTGAAAGACATAAGAATGCAAATCATCGATGCGGATCAGTGGGGAATAATAGGTTGCCTTTCCCCCGTTGGCGTCGATGCGGAGCGATTGTGTTCCTTCGGCTGAGACTTTCCGATCAATTTCCATATCGACATATTGTGGAAATTCGACACCGATACGTCGTAGCCAATCATCGGGCTGCTGGTCGAAATCGCGATCATCTTTTTGTTCGAAACTGTATTCCTGAACAAGGATGGCCCCATCAAAGGGGTCGTAGTCCAGCGTCGCTTCTTCGAGCATCTGATCGTTTGGCAAAACATCGACTTCGATCCCAAAGGCAAGACTGCCGTGGATCAAGAAGATCAGAAGTAGCCAACAAGAGGATTTCATCACCTCACATCTTCGGCAATTGACTTCAGAAAAGTGAACGTGGCGAGAATCTTGAGTGTTTGCGTGATTGTTCTGTTGAGGGAAACTGGGGAGAAAGTAAGGCTCCTCAAAGGATGTGACGTGCAAGAAAATCAATATAATTACGAAATCAGGCAGGCGCCACGGGACGCCTGCCTGTTCAAAGTAGAAATCAATCGAAATCAGCCTGCCTGAATTTGAATTTTCTTGGCCTGTAGTTGCTGGGCTTTGGGGATCGTGACTTCCAGCACACCGTTTTTCATGCGGGCAGACAGTGCTTCGCGATCAATTCCTTCGGGCACCTGAAACGTGCGTTCGAAGGCGACCGTGTCCGTCACGCCATAAACCGGACGGTAGTTTTCGCGGTTGACAGGAAGCTGTTTTCCTTTAATCGTCAACAGATTTTTCTCGATGATGACTTCCGCGGCGGACTCATCGACTCCGGGCATATCGACTTCGAGTAGAAAACTGGATTCGTTCTCGAAAATGTTGACGCGTGGCCGCAGAGTTTTTGTGTTAACGGCAGATCGAGATGGGTTTTGAGAGATTGAAGCCTCACA
>JBGSVC010000034.1:0-3701 GCA_041753175.1 Planctomycetaceae bacterium | reverse complement strand
CTCAATCGTCGTAAGGGCGGTACAATTTCCGACCTTTGTGAGGCGATTGGTGTGACCGCAACGGCTATTCGGATGCGAATTAACCGTCTGTTGGCGGCCAATATGATTGAGCGTAAAACCATCAAGACCGATCGAGGTCGTCCTCATCATGAATATCATGTCACACAGATGGGGTTGACGGCGCTCGGCAGTAATTACATGGAACTGGCACTGATTTTATGGCGTGAGTTGGCAAAAATACCGGATGCAGCAGTCCGGAAAGAGGTTGTTGGTAGTCTCAAACAAAGTTTGGTCAGCCGTTATGGTTCGGGAGTGAATGGAAGTTCTACTGCTGTTCGCTTGGAAGAACTGAAAAATACTCTTTTGGAAAAAGGATTCAATGTCGAGATCGACCTCGATTCAGAACTTCCGGTCTTAAGAGAAAACAATTGTCCGTATATCGATCTGGCCTCGAGTGATCCATCAATTTGTGAATTGGAACAAACGGTTTTTGAGGAGATTCTTGGTGTCAGCGTGAAACTGACGAATTGTTGCCTCGATGGTCATCATTGTTGTGAGTTCGAACTGACAACCCTGTCGGGACCTGCCAATACCTAATTGAAACTTGAGTCTCCAATTTTTGTGCATCTGTTGCATCTATTAGTTTTTGACTCTTTTGTAATTCAGAAAAATCATAGATACCTGATTAAACGACAGGCCCTTTGAAGGACACTTATTTCATGAGTTCTGTGTTGAAAATTGAAGATTTGCATGTCAGCGTTGGTGAAACTCCGATTCTCAAGGGTGTTACTCTTGAATTGAAGCAGGGTGAAGTTCATGCATTGATGGGGCCCAATGGTTCTGGAAAAAGTACGCTGGCTTATGTTTTGGCGGGGCATCCCAAATACGAAGTGACAAAGGGTTCGATTTCTATTGATGGCGAAGACATTCTGGAGCTCGATCCCTGTCAGCGTGCCCGGTTGGGCATGTTTCTAGCGTTTCAATATCCTGTGACGATTCCTGGGGTGAAGGTGGCTGACTTTTTACGCCATGCTGTCACGAATGTTCGAAATCCAGATCGCAAAGAGGGTGAAAGCCTGATGCCGATGCGTGAGTTTCGTTCGGAACTGCGTGAGATCATGGGGGAACTCAACATGGATATGGATTTCGCCCGTCGATATCTCAACGAAGGATTTTCCGGTGGCGAGAAGAAGCGAATGGAAATTCTGCAACTGGCGATGCTTAAACCTCGCTTTGCCATCCTGGATGAAACAGATAGTGGTCTGGACAGTGATGCCGTGCGTGTGGTGAGTGAAGGTCTGGCAAAATTGTCAGGAGAACACATGGGCAGCCTGATCATCACACACCACGAACGACTTTTGGAATACAACATTCCTCAATTCACACATGTGATGCTGGCGGGTCGTATTGTTGAGACAGGCGATGCCCAGTTGGCTCAGGAACTTCATGCCAAAGGTTATGCTGGTGTCCGAGAGCGGCATCCTGAAGTCGCTGCCGAAGAGAAAATTGAAGAACCAGTCGGAGCAGGCGTCTGATCTGTTCAGATTGAAATTGATCAAACTTATTTGAGTCATCCTCAGATTAAAGCTGAGGTTTACTGATACTGGAGTGAACATGGCAACCACAGAACTTGAAAACGAAAAAGCTCATGTCAGCATTGGTGATTACCAATACGGATTTCATGACCCGACCGACAAATATACTTTTATGGGGCAAAAAGGTTTAAACGCCGATATTGTCGCTCAGATTTCAGATATGAAAGGCGAGCCGGAATGGATGCGTGACTTTCGGCTCAAGTCGTTGGATATTTTTAACTCCAAGCCCATGCCCAACTGGGGCGGAGATATGTCGGATCTCGATTTTCAAAATATTTTCTATTACGTCAAAGCCTCCGATCGACAAGGCAAGACGTGGGATGAAGTTCCTGAAGATATTCGCAAGACCTATGACCGACTGGGAATTCCAGAGGCAGAGAAAAAATATCTATCCGGCGTCAAGGCTCAATATGAATCGGAAGTGATTTACGGTTCACTTCAGGAAGATCTTTCCAAACAGGGAGTTCTTTTTACGGACACTGATACGGCTTTGCGTGAACACCCAGAGTTGTTTCGTGAATATTTCGGCACGATTATTCCACCTTCTGACAATAAGTTTGCTGCCTTGAATTCAGCGGTCTGGTCTGGTGGTTCGTTTATTTATGTGCCCAAGGGAGTCAAAATTGACTTTCCTCTCCAGGCTTATTTCCGGATCAACACGCAAAACATGGGGCAATTTGAACGGACTCTGATCATCGTCGATGAGGGAGCGAGCGTTCATTACGTTGAAGGGTGTACGGCTCCGACCTATTCCAGCGACTCTCTGCACTCAGCAGTCGTCGAAATCGTGGTCAAGCGCAGAGCGCGATGCCGTTATACTACGATCCAGAACTGGTCAAACAACGTCTACAACCTTGTTACCAAACGTGCAGCCGCCTATGGCGATTCGCTCATGGAATGGGTGGACGGAAATCTTGGCTCTAAACTGACGATGAAATATCCTGCTATCTATCTGATGGAGCCAGGTGCTCGCGGCGAAACACTTTCTATTGCGTTTGCAGGTCATCATCAGCATCAAGATGCCGGTGCCAAGATGGTGCATTGTGCTCCGAACACGAGCAGTCGCATTATTTCCAAGTCGCTATCCAAAGATGGTGGGCGCAGCAGTTATCGAGGTCTGGTGAAAATTCAGGAAGGGGCTACAAACTGCAAATCCAATGTCGTTTGCGATGCCTTGATTCTTGATTCCGAGAGTCGTAGCGATACTTACCCCTACATTGAAATCGAAGAGGAAAATGTCGCCATCGAACACGAAGCATCGGTCTCGAAAATTGCGGAAGATCAACTGCTTTATCTGATGAGCCGTGGTCTGACTGAGGCCGAAGCATCGGCCATGATTGTCACAGGATTCATCGAACCTCTCGTCAAAGAGTTACCGATGGAATACGCCGTTGAAATGAACCGCCTGATCGAACTTCAAATGGAAGGGTCTGTGGGCTAGTTGAGATGGGAAGCCACTTCCTGACTGTTCGGAAGGGAACATCCAAGAGCCTGTCTTCCACTTGAACCCGTTATATCGGCCTGATCAGGCAGTATGCGAATAACTTTGGCGAATTTTATTTGTATTCATCTCCTCTCGATCCGCTCAAGGAACACTACTTGTGACCGCGACTTTGCAAACGGGCTTTCACGTCAAAGCCTTTGAAGATTTCCTGACGACACGCAATGAACCGGACTGGATGACAGCCAAACGCCGGACGGCGTTTCAGGTTTTCAAAGAATCGTCGATGCTCGACCTGGACCCTGAAGAATACAAACGCATCGACCTGCGTGTTTTTCAGGAAAATAAATACAGCATACAAAAATCCGAGAGTGGCCATTCTCAAAACTATGAAACACTTCTGGCTGGTCGTGCCGACTTCGGTGGCTATATCACTCATACTGACGGTCATTGTCAGCAGACTCATCTGAGTGACGAATTGAAGGCACAAGGTGTCTTGTTCGGTGATCTGGCGAGCATGCTGCGAGACCATGGAGATCTCCTCAAACCGCACTTGCTCACAAATGCTGTTGATCCCTCGACGGATCGTTTCTCCGCCTGGCATACGGCGTTTCTGACGGGAGGAACGGTTTTGTATGTGCCACGAAATACTGAAGTCAAGCAGA
>JBGSVC010000033.1:0-3659 GCA_041753175.1 Planctomycetaceae bacterium | reverse complement strand
TTTTTGGTTTCCAGATACATGGGTATTCCCCGGAACCGTTTGTCGTTGACGAGCAATCTGAATGCCTCAAGACCAATTTCGCCTTCTCCAATATGCTCGTGTCGATCGACACGCGAGCCCAGGGGCTTTTTACTGTCATTGAGATGGAACGCCTTAATCTGCTTGAGCCCGATGCATCGATCAAATTCTTCAAATGTCTGTTCGTACTCTTTCTTCGTACCTACTGGATAACCAGCAGCGAAAATATGACAGGTATCGACACACACACCGACGCGCGAGGGATCGTTCATCCCGTTGATAATGGCAGCCAGATGTTCGAAGCGATGTCCTAGATTCGTCCCCTGACCTGCTGTCGTCTCCAGCAATGTCAATGTCTCCAGGCCGTTCGTTTTCTGATGAATCTGATTCAACGCTGTGATAATACGATCTAACCCTTCCGCTTCGCTCGATTCAAGATGACTCCCAGGATGCATCACGACGCCCATCAATCCCAGAGCAGAGGCTCGTTGCAGTTCGATTTCAAAGGCCTCGATCGATTTTTGCCAGATGTCTTCAGCCGGGTTCGCCAGATTGATCAAATAGCTATCGTGAGCTACCGGTAACTGCAAGTGATGCTCGGCGACTGCTGCCTTGAACAGGTCAATGTCTTTGGGCAGCAGAGGCTTGGCGTTCCATTGATTATTGTTTTTGGTAAAGATTTGAACCGTCGGCATACCGTAACCACCGGCGGCATTTGCGGCTTTGTGGTATCCGCCTGAAATCGAAAGGTGTGAACCAATCAGCAATTCTGACGCTGGCATCGACTCTCCTTTTTATCGGGCTCATGTAGCCCCTCATCTCATACCTGACAATCTCAATTTGTCTGACTGGCTTCCGGAGGAATCATCCGATCAAGAATTCCGTTGACAAACGACGGTGAGTTCTCGCCGCCAAATGTACGAGCCAGTTCGATGGCTTCATCGACAACAACCTTGGGTGGCGTGTCGGAATGAAACATTTCATAAGCTGCCATCCGCAACACATTGCGATCCGTCACAGCCATCCTTGAGAGCTTCCAGTTGTCTGCGATCGTTTCAATTTTCTCATCAAGCTGACGGCGTAGCTCCTGAGTTCCTGAAAACAACAGCCATGCGAAACGCTGGAGATCGTGATCCTCCGGCATTTGATCGCGAATCATCACACGCACATCCTGAGCAGAGACATCAGGGTTGACGTCGATCTGATAGAGCATCTGGAGAGCAAGTTCGCGAGCTTTTCGTCGTTTGGCCATTGTTTGAATCAGGTTTTCTATTGAATATCGTGTTGAGTATTGGGACGACGAGACTTGGTGTCTCAGGATTGCAAGGCTTTTGGAATTGTTCTTGAACATCAATCCAACTGCTTGAAGAGATCCACCATTTCAATCGCAGCGACCGCAGCTTCGGACCCTTTATTTCCTGCTTTTCCACCGGCACGATCTCTGGCTTGATCCATGTTGTCACATGTCAAGACACCAAAAAGAACTGGCACACCAGATTCAAGGCTGACCCGCGCGATGCCTTGTGCAACAGCGTGGTTGATGTAGTCGTGGTGTTGAGTTTCCCCTTGAATGACGGCCCCCAGACAAATGACGGCAGCATACCGGTTCGAACGAACCAGTTTCTGAGCGGCCATCGGCAATTCAAAGGAACCAGGAACCCAGACGGCATGAATGTTTTCCTGCAGAGCCCCCTGAGTGGTCAGAGTTTCAATCGCTGCTTCCAGAAGTTTACTTGTGATATCTTCGTTCCAACGGGCTGTGACAATCGCGAATCGATCAGTGTGGGAGGCGCGTCGTGTGGTCTGTTGATTATCAAGATTATGGTGCATAGTCATTCGCTTTTTTGAGGGCGCATCAATATTCCAAAGATCAATTCACCAAGGTTTCAAATGCATTCGCCATGTCAAATCACGGTGTTTGAACTTGAGAGTGAAAACACACGAGTGCTCATTCTTTAGGAGTCAGGACATGGGTGCTCATCGAAATCAGGTCAAATTCATCGTCAACAAAAACTCTTCATTTGTTTTTGTCCGCTTCATTCGATTGACGAGCAACTCCATGGCTTCAACGGGATTCATATCGTTTAAGACACGTCGCAGAATCCAGATTCGGCGGAGTTCCTCTTCGTGCATCAGCAGTTCTTCGCGACGAGTCCCTGACCTGTTGACATCCATCGCCGGCCAGACCCGTTTTTCTACCATGCGACGATCCAAATGAATTTCTGTGTTTCCCGTCCCTTTGAACTCCTCAAAGATCACTTCATCCATTTTACTGCCCGTATCGACAAGCGCAGTGGCAATAATGGTCAGACTGCCTCCCTCTTCGACGTTTCGAGCTGATCCAAAAAACCGCTTGGGATGCTGCAAGGCGTTGGCATCGACACCGCCAGTCAGAATCTTGCCGGAGTTTGGCACTTCAGTATTCCAGGCCCGCGCCAGACGCGTGATTGAATCCAGAAAAATCACGACATCGTGTCCATATTCGACCATCCGTTTGGCTTTTTCAATGACCATCTCAGAGACTTGAATATGTCGACTTGGCGGCTCATCGAAGGTACTGCTGATGACTTCGCAATTTGGCCCTTTGACATGGCGTTCCATATCCGTGACCTCCTCGGGACGCTCATCAATGAGCAGCACCACCACGTAGGCATCTGGATGATTATACAAAACGCCTTGTGCCATTTTCTGTAACAACACAGTCTTTCCTGCCCGCGGAGGAGAAACGATCAACGCCCGCTGTCCCATACCAATCGGGCAGAGCATATCGACAACGCGCGTGGCCATCTCTGAGGGGTCAGAGGCTAACTTTAATCGACTTTTGGGATGCAAGGGAGTCAAATCATCAAAGAAGACTTTTTCCGAGAGCACGTTGGGATCATGACCATTGACCGCTTCAACTCGCAGGAGTGCAAAATATCTTTCGTTTTCTTTGGGAGGACGAATCTGACCTGCGACCGTTGCCCCTTTCCGCAATCCGAATCTGCGGATCTGACTGGGCGAGACATAAATATCATCTGGACATGGCAGATAGTGATAATCGGGACTGCGCAAGAATCCGAAACCATCAGGCAGTATTTCCAGAGTCCCATCACCAAACATCAGCCCGTTGAGTTTGGTGCGCTCTTTGAGAATCTTGAAAATCAAATCCTGCTTTTTCAGACCCGAATAGTCTGAAAGATTCTCGTTTTTGGCGAGTTCCAGCAGGTCTTTCATGGTCATCTTTTGAAGCTCTGCGATATGAACTTCGCCGCGTTTGATCTCTTCGTATCGTTCATCGGCAGCGATCTGCGCCTTGGATCGATGATCAGGGCGGCTCTCATAGCGGTCGTTATCGAAAGACATGTCATCGTTGCTCACGGCAGGGCATTTCTACTAGAAGGGAAGGTGGCTGGATGATGATTGGACGGAAGTTGACTGGATCGTTGATGGCAGGACTGAATTGATTAGAAATTGCAAGAACTGCTGACCGGCAATTTCAACGGATTGATTGTTGTCGATGACGAAGTCGGCTCGTTGACGTTTTTGTTCAACAGGCCACTGGCTTTGCTCACGCTGATGAAGTTGCTGCCATGTCCAACCTCGCTGAGATTGCACGCGCTCCAATCGATGAGCGTCATCTGTATCGACAAAGACTATTC
>JBGSVC010000032.1:0-2421 GCA_041753175.1 Planctomycetaceae bacterium | reverse complement strand
GGCTCTGTCGTCTTTTTTCGTGTCGTTAAATAGGAGGTCGTAAACGTCATGTCACTTTCATGAGTCTGGACAAGTTAAAAATTATAACACTAAGAATGTGTCCCTCATGGACAAACTCCTGTTCTCAACGCTTAATAAACATCGCGCAAATACCGTTTCTCTCTCGTCAGCTTGGAGATATATGCTTTAGCCTGGGCCGCTGTCATGGTTCCGTGGTGCTCGACGATCGCATGCAATGCCTGATCAACATCGCGCGCCATCCGCTTGGCGTCCCCACAGACACAAAAACTCCCCCCCTCTTCTAACCACGCGAAGATCTCCTCACCCGCATCAAGCATCCGATTCTGAACATAGATTTTCTCCGCCTGATCACGGCTGAATGCAGTATCTAGTCGTGTCAACACCCCGGAGTCCAGATAACGCTGGAGTTCCTCGCGATACAAAAAATCGCAGCTCGATTTCTGGTCGCCAAAGAACAGCCAGTTCTTCCCACGTGCCCCGCGAGCAGCACGTTCCTCCAAAAAGGCTCGAAACGGCGCTATCCCTGTCCCCGGACCAACCATGATCAATGGCACTTGATCATCAGACGGAACACAGAATCCAGGTGAACGATGCACAAACACACGGATCGACTCCTCCGGTTCGATCCGATCCGAGAACATCGTCGACGCCACCCCTTTTCTCATCCTCCCTCGTACATCACGCACCTGTCGGCCAACCGTCAGATGCACCTGAGAAGGCGTCCTCTTTTGGGAACTGGCAATCGAATACAATCGAGGCGAAAGGGGACTAAGACGCGAAAGGAATTCACCAATCGGTGGTCGCACATTCGGAAACGTCCTCAAGACATCAAGAAGATCCAGTTCACCGAGGTCATCATTATCGACAAGCTGACGCAGCGCCTCCTGCTCTTCTGGACTCTCACAGGCTGAAACCAGCACGTCAACGATTTCATCATTGAGATCTTTCAAACAACTTTCGTGTTTCAAATAGTCACCAACAGTTCGCGGGCCAATCCCCGAAATGGCTACCTCTTGATCAACAGCCACATCAAATTCATTGGCAATCGCACTGACCAATTCTTCGCAGTTCGTAGGATAGACCCCCAGCGCATCCCCGACCTCATAGTGAAGCTGCGTCTGGGTTAAGTCGATGACGACATGACGTGTGTCTTTCTCAGAACCTTGCCCATTGAGTCGTTCACTGCTGACGAGTTTTGCACTCACAGGTTTCTCCCGTGAGTATCCCATCGCAACATGACCGCCTATATCTGTCTTACCATGACTGCTCGCCTGACTTTCACCTGCCCCACACTCCTCAAGAATGTTCTTGAGCATCTTTGATGTCGGCTTTCCTCCGGGCACACATTTCGAAAGGCTCTTCTCTTCACCGCTGGCAATCGCCGCCGAATAGCTCTGACACAAATACCCACACGCTCCACAATCCAGTTGTGCCATCGCTGCCATCATCTGAAGTGCCACCGGCTTGCCTTTGGCCAACTCCATTCTCTCCGACAAATCCAGTCCCGCATCATGCCATGGAAAATCCTCACCGGATTCTTCAACAGCTTGAGTCTCCATCAGACTTTGGGCCACACCCGTGCCGCTCATTTCCTGCGCATCTGCCGGCGCGTTTTCCAGACAAAGCATCCCAGCCAGAAATCCATTGAGCCACGCACGCTGCTCCTGACTGAAAGGCGCTGATTCTGGAACGAGACTCAATGACATAACCAGATTCCATTTTCATGAACACAAAACTAGGAACAAGAAACACTCACCGCACTCGATGCCTCACAAAGCCGCACAATCTCATCGAGAGAAACACGATTGACATAATTCACAAACATTTCTTTTTCATCTATCCGCTGATCCACGAAAACCTCCAGCAGCCTCAAAATCCGCTGGGGAAGCTCCGTTTCCGTGACTCCGTGAAACAGCTCACGTCCAATCTTCTGATGCTCTCCATATCCGCCTCCCACAAACACGTGATATCCATCAACCATCTCCTCACCCACTTCAACCTTGGTCCCAATCATTCCAAGATCGCCGATGTAATGTTGGGCGCACGAATGGTGACAGCCAGTAAAGTGAATATTGATCGGCGTCTCCAATTCAATCCGACTCTCCAGATAAGACGCCAGTTCCAACGCATTTCGTTTAGTGTCCGCTCCTGCATACTTGCAGCCAGCACTTCCCGTACAGGCAATCAAATTGGCTCTCACATTTGATGACGACCAGTCCAGTCCAATAGCTTCAATCGCATCCTTCACAGCATCCAGATTTTCCTCGGCGATATCGGGCACGATGAGATTCTGCCATACCGTCAATCGCACACGACCACTTCCGAATCGATCTGCAAGATCAGCCAGCCCACGCCATTGTTCAGATGTCACTCGACCTACCGGCGTAACAATGCCAACAT
>JBGSVC010000031.1:0-28191 GCA_041753175.1 Planctomycetaceae bacterium | reverse complement strand
TATTGATCTGATTCAGCAATTGCCACTGCCTGCGCGAACGCAACGCACGCATCTGGGTTTTATGGGGTGTCACGCAGGGCTGAATTGTCTGCGCGTGGCGCGAGCGATCACATTAGGAGATCCCCAAGCGTGTGTGCTCGTGTGTGCGACCGAATTGTGTGGCTTGCATTATCAATACGCCGGTTCCAACGATCAGAAAGTAGCGAATGCCTTGTTTGCCGATGGATCGGCGTCAGCTATTGTGGTCGGAGCGGATCTTGCTGAAAATGCCACGGGAGGAGCATGGCGGATTGCACACACGGCGTCGATGATTGTCCCGCAGAGTTATGATCTGATGACCTGGAAAGTCAGCGATCATGGATTTTGTATGTCGCTTTCAGAAGAAATCCCGCAATTGATCAGGCAGGAAGTGAAGGGCTTTTTGGAGGATTGGTTGAGCGGCGAAGGCTTACGACTGGATGAGATTGTCTCGTGGTGTGTGCATCCGGGGGGGCCGCAGATCTTGCACGCTTTTGCCCGCGCAATGAAACTGGAACGTGAAGCGCTATGGGCGTCGTACGACGTGTTGCGCGATTATGGCAACATGAGTTCGGCGACGATCTTATTCGTCTTGCAGAAGATGATGGCCGCCGAAGTTCCCCGCCCCTGTGTGGCGCTCGGGTTTGGACCTGGGATCACCATCGAAGCAGCGCTGTTTCGATGATTAAGTAGCGGCGTCCGCATGGATGGAGTGTGGCCTGTGATCAGTCAGCCACTTGTGCAGGCCATATGACATCGTGTGCAGGCCATATGACATAATTGGCCACACGACTTCGCAGGGCTTACTGCTGGCAGTAGTTGCGGGCGCGGAGTGCCAGTTGGAGCAGAGTCTGGCGGTCAGCGGAAGCGGTTTGAAGATTTTGTGTAAATGACATCTGGGCATCAAAAAGCATCGTGACGAGGTCGTCGTTTTCCATGGCATGAATTTCGGAGTCTGTGAGGATGCCAATCGAGGCTCTCAGGTTTTCCAGGGGAATTTGTACCGGCGGATAGCCGGGAGGAGTTGTTTCTCGTTCCAGATGTGGAGCAAGTTGAATCATGGATTAGCCTTTGACGGATTCTTGTGTTGGTTTTTGTGTCGTAAATTTGTTACTTGAGGAGATTCATGAAAATGCATGTTTGTTGTGCAGAAAATGACCAATCTGACAGATGACCATGCAAAAAGTTCGTCTCTCAGGTTCAAAATCTCTAATTGGCAATGCGTGTGCCATTAGAAATTTTAATAGTTCGAATTGGTGATATCTCTTTTGGTGATGAGGCTGATTTAATGACACTGAGCACGCGATTTGGAAATAAACGGAACGATGACAATGCACCATGGAGTCATATCAACTGCGCTTCAACAGTCTCTGGAATAGATTGCGGATGTTGGGTCAATTCTGATTGTGGAATGATGGGTACTGTACGATGTTTCATGTGTCTTGGCCATCCCTTTCTCGTGGTGATGATGAAGATTAGGCCAAAAATAGACACATGCAACTTTATCGATACGATACTCGGGAACTACTTAGATTTCATGTGCATCATATGAAAAATCTCCACAAATGAGGGAGTATGACTCGGAAAAAAAGCTGTGGTTGATCGCAGTCAGGCTGTTGTAGCGGACAAATCGGAACCAAGTGGGTGAAATTGAACCCTGTTGAGAGCACTGAACAGATAGTTCTATTTCGGGCTTAGCGTTTGACCGATGTTGACTTGTTCGCATAACGCTGCCTGGAGATCAAATTCTTCCGTCAGCGGGTTGGCCAGAATGGCTCGCAAGGCCACGACTGGCGTTCGGCCGTATTGAGGTGTCATGGAGAGTGTCGTGCGGGAAACGAACGAATGGCCTTGTTCGCGTAGAGAGTCCTGAAGTTTTGTATTAACGTCGTTCAAAAGACGTTGATCGTCGGGGGTAAGGGAGTCGGAGGCGAGTTTAGGTTGGAGATGGAGAGGAATGAAACGGTAGAGAAGAATATTGGTTTGTGGTTCGATGAGCAGTTGGAAATCGGGAGAATGGCGAATCAGATCAGCGAATTTCAGGGTGTTAGCGAGGCCATGTTCGACGAGTTGTTGATATCCCGAGCGGCCGATCATCTGAAAAGCGGCGTGAATATAGAGGGAATTGGCGGGGCGTGAGCCTTCCAGAGAGCGTTTTCCTAAATCAGGAGCCCCCTCACGCAGGATGTAGGGTGCGTTTTTCTGAATGGACACGGCAGCGTGAGGGTCAGCAAAGAGGAGACACCCGATGCCCAGAGGCGTGTAAAGCTGTTTGTGGCCATCGATGGTGATACTGTCGGCCAATTCGATGCCATCGAGTGCAGGGCGCGTCTGCGGGGAGAAGATAAATGGTCCACCCCAGGCGGCATCGACATGAAACCAGATCTGTTCGTGTCGGGCAATCTCTGCCATTTGCTTTAAAGGATCGATCGTGCCGGAGTCTGTTGTGCCCGCGATGCCCACAATGGCGAGAATTTTCCAGTGTCGACGGTGCGCATTGCGGATGGCATCTTTCAGGGCAGTGATCCGAAGTTGATGAGCACTATCGACAGGAATTTTAATCAATTGATGCGTCCCCAACCCAGACAAGTCCGCAGCCTTGTCGAAGGAATAGTGCATCAATTCAGAGCCAATGATGACTGCTTTTTCGTAGCCTTGTTGATGGAGAGATTCTGAAAGGCCCAGTTTTTCTGCCTGAAATGGATCAGATTGCGCAGAAAGGGCACAATTCCGAGCGACCCACATGGCGGCGATGTTGGCGAGCGTGCCTCCCGTCGTCACCATCCCCAGAGAGGCTTCGGGGTTTTGGGAGTGGGTTTGATAGAACGATGGTTCCCTGTCGAAGAAGAGCGCATGCAATTCAGCGAGGATTTCCATCTCCAGACAGGTGAGCAGCCCGGAGGTTTCCAGTTTAACGAGGTTTTGATTCCAACTGATCAGGTAGTCGCCGAGTTGTTCATAGACGAGGGGGAGAGGGGCTGTCATGTGGCCGATGAAGCGTGTGGACCGGAGATTGACGATGCCGGGGAGGATGTCGCGTTCGAGATTCTGAAAGTATTGAGTCGAGGAAATGGGGTCTTGTTTGAGCAAAGGGCGTTGCTGGTTGATCAGGGAGGACAGCGTTTGTGCAGAAGAGACCAATGGACCGGCAGCCCGGGTCGCCGGGACCGCGATATGAGAGGGGGGGGTAGTCTCAAACAGGGCTTTGATAGACGGATCAATCAACGGAGTGTGGACTTCTAAACCATCAACATGGTCGCTGTGTCGTAACGAAAGAGACAATCAAAAATGATCACATTCCGTCACGACTGCAAAATAACGTGGATAAAACAGGAAATTGGAAAACGATGCCAAACTAGGAAATTCGCTCACAAGAAACTGGCAGCCACTGACACTGAAATTGTTGTTTTGTATCGGTCGACGTCAGGAAAATCTTAGTAGCCCGTTGATTATCTCAGTGGGCTGCATGATTCCATGGATGGAATCAACAAAAACGCCCAGCTTCCGGCGTTTTCTACAGACAGTAAGATCTGCTGGAAACAATCATAGCTGCCCGTTTGAGCAATGGAAGGCGTGCAAGAAGCTCAAAGGCGCGGATGCGTGCAGAAATTCTCAAGCAGATTTTCGCAAACCCTGCGTATAGCGACCCAGTCCGGCTTGCTGGAGGTGTGCTTCCATATCGTCGACGCGCAGGTCAGCACGCTGGCAGCAGAAAATTCCCCGAATGGAGACGCCGAGGATCACGGTGGCGACTTCTGCAACTTTCAGCGGAAGATGGAAATCGCTTAGGTCGGCACACAGTTCTTCGTCACTGCAGCATTCGCCGAATTTACGACTTTGATAAAGCATTTCGATCCCCTGCAAATCAAAGCTGAACTGGTAATCGAAAGGACCAAACAGTCGCTTTTGATGGATGACCCAAAAGCGGGTTCCATCGACGCGAATGCCATAATTCGGGACAGGGGAATGCATAATGAGTTTCTGGAAGTATTGGTCAGGAGCGTCTGGGAGTTCAAGAAGGACTCAATAAGGTCGTACGTTGATGAAGTGACTGATCTAATGCGATGGAGACACGAGTAACAAACGGGTGTCAGAAACGTCATTATGCCTGAGGATCGAGACTTTGAGTAGAGGAATGTTGGAAGTCGCGAGGTGGGGCAAGTCGTCTCTATGAAGACGCATCGATAGTCAGCGATGAATGATTCTTGTGGAACACATAGAACGAAAAAACCGATGAGGGAACGAGTCGTTTGTGCGTTTTCCTCAGGAACGCGCTTGACAAAGATGGGGCGGTATAATACTGATTCGCCAGAAGTCTGGTTTTTGGCACTACAAAGTTCGAAATCCGGAGTGATTAAAAGTAAGTTATCGTAAGAATTGAGTCGGCAAATCAGGACTCTCCTTGAAAACTGACGCGGCCATTTTTTCCTGAGTTGGGGGTCACCGGAAGCGTGAATTAAAGCACGTTTCTGAGTGCTCCTGTGGGGAAGAATTGAGTCGATCAAAATCTTTTTTTTCCAAGCCGTTTTTTGACTTGTCGAAACTCTGCCAGATGCATAAGTTGATGGAAGAGATTGACAGTGATTTCGAGATTGACAGTGATTTGTCGAGACCTCGTGTCAGGAATTGATGGATCGACTTGTTAAACAGTGACACGATTCGATCGGGTCACAATGAAATTGATATCGAATTGGTTTTGTATTAACGAACTGAAAAGTAACGATCGAGAATTCGAGAGTGATCGCCAGTATTTCAAAGTCGTCGTCTGGTTGAATTAGATTAAGGACACATCTCATGATTATGGCCATCGTCAAGCCGGGGCAAACTATGCATCCCTTACTTACTGAACACGCTGGGACTCCCGAAGAGATTTCGGAAACACTGATGCTCCGTGCTCAGGTCGTCGTGGCATTGGATGAAGAAGAAGAAGAACTTGAAGAAGTAGAAGACGAAGAAGAAGAGGATGATTTTGACGACGAAGACTTCGATGATGAAGACTTCGACGACGAAGAATTTGATGATGAAGAACTCGACGACGAAGATTTCGAAGACGATGAAGACGACTTCGACGACGAAGACGATCTCGACGACGATGATGAAGTTGATGAGTTCGAAGATTTCGCCGAAGAAGAGGAAGAATATTAGGATTCCCTCTCCCTGATCGCTCAGGCAGTCTCCTGGTCTTCGATCAACTTAACAGCAAACGCCACGTGTCATGAAAAATGACGTGTGGCGATTTTTTTTGATAGGTGAATCGGCTATTGTCGGATTTGACAGCGTAAAAAAACAGCATTCTCTGGTGAGACAAGCGAAAGGAACAGACCAACATGAGTGACTATTATTCACAAATTCAGGAAGCCGCAGCGGCGATCAAAAAAATCTGGACCGCAGAGCCCAGCGTTGGGCTGATTCTGGGGACAGGGCTCGGCGGGCTGGCCAGCCAGATCCAACAGGACGTGGTGATTCCCTATGGCGACTTGCCACACTTTCCGAAGTCGACGGTTGAGTCACACAAAGGGCAGTTGGTATGTGGGACGTTGGCGGGGAAGACCATCGTCGCGATGGAAGGGCGTTTTCATTATTACGAAGGCTACAGCATGTCACAGGTGACGTTTCCTGTGCGCGTGATGAAAGCGCTGGGCTGTGAGACGCTGGTGGTGACGAATGCTGCCGGTGGAATGAACCCGCAGTTTACGCTCGGAGATGTGATGGTTATTGAGGACCACATCAACTTGATGCCCGACAATCCGTTACGCGGGGTCAATGATGATCGCCTGGGGCCGCGATTTCCCGATATGTCACAGCCTTATCAGAAAGAACTGATCAAGCTGGCCCGCCAGGCGGCGCTGGAACTGCAGATCCCTTCGCAGCAGGGGGTGTTTGTCGCGGTGACGGGGCCGAATCTGGAGACGCGGGCGGAGTATCGGTGGTTGAAGTCGATGGGGGCAGATTGTGTCGGGATGTCGACGGTGCCGGAGGTGATTGTCGCGGTACATGCCGGGATGAAGGTATTGGGCTGTTCGATCGTGACGGATCTTTGTCTGCCGGATGCATTGGAGCCGGTGGAGCTTTCCAAGATTCTGGAAGTTGCGGCGATAGGTGGCGAGCGGCTGAGCCGGTTGTTGCCCTTGGTGATTGAGCGGATGGAGTAGGTTTACTGGGCGTTGGAAAAATAGACGTCTCCCACGAAGACTTGGCGATCATTTCTGCTGGCGAATTTTTGGTAGACGCCCTGAAGTGTGGGTGGTTGTCCTGGAATGACAATATCGGGTTGAGAGTCGATGTTTTCGTTCATAAGTCGGACACTGCCGTCGACGAAGGCGACATTCATACCGCCGAGGTGTTGGCTGGAGAAACTGGCAAGGGTGGTGTTGAATTCGTTGCCGAAGGCGCAATCGGAAACGGCGTCGTTGGCCTGAGCGTTGCTGCGGACTCCGGGCCAGATACCGGCGGCGTTTTGGACAGCACGTTCGCCGAAGAAGAGAGTGTTGCTTGTGCCGTCGGTAATATCATCAAATCTTGTTTTGCTGTTCCAGGCGAAGATTCCGTTGGCTTGGGAGTGATGTGTTTTCATAATGCCAGGCCAGTTCTGTGCTGCATCGGAGGAGCCCAGTGGATTGAGAGGATTGGAGCCGTAGTTGCCGGAGTAGTTGGAGAGGCCGTAGTTGCCGCGAGAGGTATTGATAACGGGCGTACGATCGTTGACGCAGATGTAGGTGGGAATGGTTGTTTGCAATGCCTCTTCGATGCTGTTGGGAGAGACGGGATGGGTATTGATGTCGGGGAGTTTTTCATGAAAGATTCGATTGTTTCCAATTTGGTCATACAACATGCCTTCCTCAACGAACGGCAAAATGGATGTTTGCCAGCCGATACCGGAATCGGAATTGGGGAGATCGGTTTTGGTGATCCAACCGGGGGGAAGGGTGATGTAAGTGTCATGATAGTTATGGAGGGCGAGGCCGATTTGCTTGAGGTTGTTTTTGCAGGAGTTCAGGCGTGCGTTTTCGCGAGCCGCTTGAAGAGCTGGCAGGAGCAGTGACGCCAGTAGCGAGAGTACGAAGAGCGTTGCGAGCAAGTCGAGAAAATGAAAGCCGGCCCGGCGTGTTGGGGAAATGTATGGATGTCGCATGTCAAAAGGTCCTTGATCGGTGGGAGCGTGTGGAAGCTATTGAATTGCTAATATCGAGCGAGAGGTTCAAAAAGGGCTCGTGACGAATCTCCAGTTCTGACCGATTTTTTCCATCTTAATTGTCTGAAAAAACAATTCTCTGCGCGTAGGCAACATGAGGTTGGATTCGATTTGCTGTCGCATTTCGCGGGATGAGTCTTGCATCCGCCAGTTGCCGTTGACCAATTCGAAGGATACCAAGTGATAGGTATTTGGTTTGGGGAATGTTGTAGGTGGAGTGGGGATTGTGAAGAACACGGAGAGAATTGGGGTATCTACGAATGCGGGCTCCAGAGAGATAAGTTGTTCGAAATCTGTGATCAAGATTTCAACAGGGGAAGCGAGCTTCATTGGGACAGTGAGCCGATTCGCTGTTTGAAGCATTCCTTCATGTTCGTTTCCCAAAAGAGAGGTTTGTGTCGAGAGGGTACGTTCAAATTTTTTCCACCCGACTTTTTCCCAGTGAGCCCGTTGATGGAGCGGCAGCATCTTTTGACCAAATGAGATGAGATCTTTTTTCTTTAAGTCTGCGAGAGCGCTTTTGAGCGCGGTATTGAGGTCTGAACCATAGCCGGGGTGGGTTTCCTGATTATTAAATTCGGGCTGTTGGAGTTTGATCGCAGGGGGAATTGAGTCGGTTTCTTTGACATTCCAGGTCAACTCGGCGACGAGATAATTGGAAACCATTTCGATCGATGCCGATTTGAATTTTTCAAGGTAGGCGATGATTTTATTGGCATTCTGTTCCGTCAATATCAGTTGACGACGATTGCCGGCTTGCAACGCTCGGACATCTTCAATGGGCTGATACATGATGGTGAATTCAAGGAACTTGCCGGCTTTGAGCAGTTCGATGGCATTGAGCAGGTCGGCCTGGATTTCTTGCTTCAGATCTGATTCGAACTGAGCTGAGGCCCGGCCTTGAGCTTGAGAGTTTTGGGGACATATCAAAAGGAACAACATCAAGTTGATGATCATCCCTGTGAGGGCGAATCGTTGCGACATGAGCGTCTCCAGATTGAGGACGATGTGTGTGGGGCTTCCGATTGAGCCTAATGGACATTGATGATCAAATCAACATGCTGTTTCGCAAGTCAGACGAAAATTCAACCGAACGAGTGTTCCGTGTTTTTTTGATAATTTTGATGATAAATGTTACCAAACGGTAATTAACGTTTGCCTGTCAGGGCGAAGTTGGTTGGAATAGCGTGTCATTTTGTTAACCGGTTATCGACAAGACTCGGTTTCTCTGACAGTTTGTAACGCGGCGTTACGAGACATTTCCTATGTCGGGATGGGGCACATTCAAAAGGATATTCCAAGATGGACGATTTCTCTTCGGGTTCTGATCAACAGTCGAACAAGCTTCCCCCGCGACAAAAGTCGTCGTCTTCGAGTTCGAATAGCGGAGAGTCGAGACAGACCATGGACGTCGAGCCCTCCTCTGGTTTTTCAATGCCGGGTGGGGGCCTTGTTGGAGCGCTCGTGGGGGGCTCGATTGGAGGCATCATCGGGGCTTTGATCTGGGGCGGGATTGCGTATGCAACCGGTTATCATATTGGATATGTCGCCATCGGAGTGGGGTTTCTGGTGGGATTGGGAGCGAAAATGGCCGCCGGCGGCCAAGCCAGTTCGCTGACCGGTGGGATCGCAGCGGGGCTGGCGATTTTGTCGGTCCTGGCAGGAAAATATTTCACAGCGTATCTCATGTTTGCCAACATGATGGCTGGGGGTGGACTGGGCTTGGGAGAAATTCAGGAGTTTGGACCTCAAGATGCGATTCTGGCCATCGGTTATCAGATCGCAGAGACAAGAGAGGAGGCAGGAGAGGAACTGGACTGGCCGGAGTATGAAGACGATGAAGCCGAGATACCGCCGCAGGAGGAACTTCCTCCCGGGATCTACGACGAAGCAGCGGCCCAGTGGAACGCCCTGAATGAAGTCGAGAAGGCAGAAAAGCTGGCAGCGGGTAAAATCGAGCGTGAGGAAATGCAGGCCGCGTTTGCAAAAGCATTCTCGCCGATGGCAATGGTCAGGAATCTGAAGTTGTCTGACCTGATGGAGCCGCTCGATTACCTGTTCTTAGCGATCGCCGGGTTCGCAGCGTTTCGAGTTGGGGGAAGTGATGATGAGGATTAGGAACGCTTGAGTTTTGAATTGTGATTTTCGACAGTGAATTTTCAAAGGTGATGCCAATGTCTTTTATGCGTGCAATAGTCTTCTCTTTCTTGATGGTGAACATTGGCTTTGCCGAAGAATGGGCACCGCCTGAAAAGCCGGATGTCAATGCGACCCGAAAGGAAGCCGTAGAAGATTGGGAGAACGGTCGGTTTGATTTGTCGCTGCAGAAATTTGTCTGGTATCACGAGAATGCTGAAAAATTCGGAATTGGGCAGGGGGGTGTCAGGCTTTCTTTCTCGCTGAGTGAATGGGTGAGACTGGCCAAGATGTATCCACCGGCGATGGCAAAGCTGCGCCAGATCCGGGATCAAAATCTTGAGAAAGTCCTGTCGGATCCCAACTTTGATTTCAAAGCGTTCCACGATGCAGCTTCAATAAATCGCGAGTTGGGCGAGAATGGAAAGACGATCGAGACGTTTAAGCAATTGGATATCAATAATCCGGAAGCGGCGAAACGTGCCTATATCGTCGCGGATACCTATTTGATTGAGGCCAAAGAGTATGCGTTGTGCGGCAAGTATGTGGAGCCAATCAAGGATTTTGAAAATATCCTCAGATTATATCAGCTTTCACAACGCACGCAGAAAAACAGGGCCATTGATGAACAACTCAAGAAGCTGTTTCGTAACCAGACAGCCACACTGATCGCGCTTTTGGTGATCTGTGAGCGAAAAGAGGAAGCAGAGGTTGTGGCGGGGATGGCGCGTGATGCGTGGGATGATGCCGAATATTTTAAGGCGATTAATAAAGCGCTTGCGGGTGAGATGCCAAAACCTCGATAAGATCCATGTTTTCAAATTGGATATTATCGATTTGGAAGGCGTTTAATAAGGCGTCCGTTACGAGTCTGTATAGTGGGCAGGGGTGTCGCCGATGTCGACGATACTGCAGGCAATGATCGGCTCCAATCCGAGTGCGTAGGCTTTGTCGATGAGCAGGTCTGATTCGCTGCCGGGATTGAACCAGACTTCTTTGGCGCTGGCGGCACGGATTTCAGGCAGCAGGTGGAAGCCGACTTCATGTGGCAGGTAAACGGAGATGCGGTCAAGTTGCTCGACAGGGACTTCGGCGAGAGACTTATAAGCTTTGAGTCCTTCAATCTCGGCTTCTTTAGGATTGATTGGATAAACGTCGTAGCCTTGGGCGAGGTGGGCGCGGACGGATTTATTGCCGAATTTTTTGCGATCGGCTGAGGCGCCGAGGATCGCGACGGTGGGTTTGCTCATAGGAATCTCCGACAAGAATGTAGTGACTTATTCTATCACAAACTCCGGTACACGACGATGGTTTCCTGCAGGAATTGTCTTGCACTCTCTTGCAATGGCGATGAGAACTAAAAAAGTGCAGTTGATGCATTGTCAGGAATTGACAATACTTAAAACAGTCGCTGCATTCGCGAAACGGGAATTTCGAGATGTCGTAAGTCTAACAGAAGATTCAATCACCATCCCCCCACGCCCATGCTACGGTCACGTCACACAACTGATGATTGCTAAGGAGAGACAATGCCCATTTACAACGACAACACGGAGACGATCGGTAAAACACCGTTGGTGCGGATCAACCATTTGACCAAAGGTTTGAAAGCAACTGTGCTGGCCAAGGTGGAAGGACGCAACCCCGCCTACAGCGTCAAATGCCGAATCGGGGCCGCGATGATCTGGGACGCCGAGCAATCCGGGAAACTCAAACCCGGGATGGAAGTGGTCGAGCCGACCAGTGGCAACACGGGGATTGCGCTGGCGTTTGTCTGTGCTGCCCGGGGGTATCCGTTGACGTTGTGCATGCCGGATTCGATGTCGATGGAGCGTCGCCAGATGTTGCGGTCATTCGGAGCCAAGCTCATCTTGACGCCAGGCTCAGAAGGAATGAAAGGGGCGATTCGGACAGCAGAAGAAATGGCGAAAGATCCGAAGTATTACATTCCTCAACAGTTCAAAAATCCCGCCAATCCTGCCATTCACGTCAAAACGACGGGACCGGAAATCTTTGAAGATACACAAGGCAAGATCGATTATTTTGTCGCCGGTGTCGGAACCGGGGGGACCATCACAGGCGTCTCACGTTATCTGAAAAAGGAAAAAGGACTGACTGTCAAATCGATTGCTGTTGAGCCAACCGGGAGCCCAGTGCTTTCCGGAGGAACTCCCGGCAAGCATAAAATTCAAGGGATCGGGGCCGGGTTTATTCCTGATATTCTCGATATGTCGCTGATTGATGAAATCATCCAGGTGACAGACGAAGAATCCATGGAGATGGCTCCCAAGGTTGCAAGGTTGGAAGGAATCACCTGCGGCATCAGTTGCGGTGCAGCCATGGCTGCGGCATTGAAAGTCGCTGCACGCCCTGAAGCCGAAGGCAAGACGATCGTCGTTGTTTTGCCAGATTCCGGTGAACGCTACTTATCGACCCCGATGTTCGAATATGCCCGTCTGGAAGAAACTCAGGCCGCTTGAGCGACAATCAATAAACGCCAATAGCCAGGCGTTTATCGACGTTTCCTTCCTTGGAATCATGCAGCCATTTGAAGAAATCAACGGGTTGTCAGGAGACACTTCCGTCGATATCAATTCAACACCTCTCACGAAGTGGGAGGTGTTTTTTAAGTTTAATTCTCGACAAAAGTGCATGATGAGTTGAAATTGTCAGAGGATGCAGGAGGATGGACTGAAATATCGAGCGAACGTTGATAGGAAGGTTCATGGTCAGATTGCGTTCCGGTTTTACATTGATCGAACTTCTGGTGGTCATTGCCATCATCGCGACACTCGTGGCGATCTTATTACCCGCCGTTCAACGTGCACGGGAATCGGCACGCAACATCACCTGCAAGAACCATCTGAAGCAACTCGGGCTGGCGCTGCACAATTATCACGAGACCCATCGGACGTTTCCCAGAGGCAATTTTGAAGTCGCCGGCAGTCTGGATGGCGATGGCAACCGTTCGTGGAAGGGATATGCTGTCCATGTGATGTTGCTACCCTTTGTGGAGCAGGCGGCTGTCTATGACCAGATCGACTTTACAAAAAACATGGACGCAACTCCCAATAGTATTACCAAGCAGACCGTCATCGCGACGTTTTTGTGTCCCTCGGATATTTCGCTGATTCAAAACGGCGTCAGCCGTGATCAGGGGCCGGGCAATAATTATGTGTTTTCCACGGGGCCATCTGTGTGGTGGTTTCAACCGGGGAATGCATCTGGCGCTCCGTACCCGCCACAGAGTTTGCCCGATCTGGATCATCAAGTGGGGATCTTTAATTATCGCTTGAATGTGCGAATTTCAGAGATCACAGACGGAACCTCTCAAACAATTGCGGCTTCAGAATTGATCAAAGGGGATGGCGACCGTACGACCTACAATCTGATCCCGGGCACCTATACGCTGGGGGATACGGTGCGCGATGGGGCCGTCCCCGCGGGGATGGCGAAGTCGTTTCCAACCCGGGCGGATGTAGAGACCTGGGGGGCCAACTGTTTGACGGCCAGTACAGCCTCGTCATCAAAACCGCGTGGCGATACCGGAACCAACTGGATGCGAGGCGACATCGGGCAAACACTTTTTAATACGCTCGATGTTCCGAATTCAAAGCATCCCAACTGTGTGGCGTGTGCCGGGTGTGGAGCCAATACCGACCGGGCCAACTTCCCTGCACGCAGTCGACATAGCGGAGGAGTGAACGTGTTGATGGCCGATGGGCAAGTCCGGTTTGTGGGTGACTCCATTGATTTTACACTCTGGCAGAATCTCGGTGCTCGAAATGACGGAAATGTTGTCGGCGAATATTAGTCGCAGAGAGTAATGAGGATCGTCGCGCGTGAACGCTATCGGGACCGATATTGACTATGCCGCCAAGCTGCTCAAAGCGGATCGACTGGTCGCGTTTGCCACCGAAACGGTTTACGGCCTGGGAGCCAATGCAACAAGCCAAAACGCAGTTGCCAGTATCTTCGCGGCGAAAAACCGACCCTACTTTGACCCGCTGATTGTTCATATCGCCCAGAAAAGTCAACTCGACGGACTCGTGCGTCAGATTCCGGCTGAATACGAACTGCTCATCGAACATTTCTGGCCGGGGCCGCTGACGTTGCTGTTTCAAAAATCCGATGCAGTGGCGGATTTGGTCACCTCAGGTTTGAACACGGTCGCGATTCGTATGCCCGGACACACACTGGCGCGAGAATTAATTCGCAAAAGTGGTTTGCCCATCGCAGCCCCCAGCGCCAACCTCTTCGGACGGATCAGCCCAACGACCGCCCAACATGTCGCCGATCAACTGGCAGGACGTGTCGATTATATTCTCGATGGCGGGCCGTGTGCAGTCGGAGTCGAGTCGACAATAGTGCGTCTGGCAGAAGGGCGACTGGAGATCCTGCGCCATGGCGGCGTGACGAAAGAGCAGTTGGCCCATGTGTATTCGGGGGAGATCGTTTCAGTGACGACTTCAGCCTGCGAAGAGACCGGCGAGGGGGCGGTCGCACCAGGAATGCTCACCAGCCATTATGCTCCTCAAACGCGGTTGGAAATCGTTCAGCCCGACCAGATCGCGACGATCGTTCAGCAGACCCAGGGGCGCTTCGGGATTTTGTCGGCGTCTGCATTGCCCAATGAACTTCCTGTTCCCAAGTGGTGTCATCTGGAAGTCCTCAGCGAGGCTGGAGATCTCGTCGAGATGGCAAGTCATTTTTTTGCGGCCTTGCGACGCTTGGATGAGTCGTCGCTGGAGGTGATTTATGCGACATCGTTTCCGGATGTCGGGCTGGGCAGGGCACTTAATGACCGCTTGACTCGAGCGGCCGCGAAGCGGTGAGGGTGGAGAATTCTTTTGAAATCGATGTATGGATGAAGGATACTGATCTTCGGAGGTAAAACTTATGGTTACTTTGCACGTTGACGATGCCCTTTATTCCTCTTGGCGTGAACAAGCCGAGGCTGCTGGTCTTTCTGTGGAAGAATGGCTCAGGTTACGTACGTGTGAAAAAAGCTTGGTAGATGAGGAAAGACTCGTCAGGCATGCTGATTGGCTAGCACGATTGAAATCACTGGGAAAAATAATTCCGTCAACAAAAAATGCTGTTGATGATAGTCGCGAGAGTATTTATTGATGGCAGACTATTTACTTGATACGAATACAATTATCCGTTTCGCTCAGGAAGACAACGATCAGCACGAATTGATGGTAACGACAGTGGATCATCTCAAGATTCATGGACACAAATTGTTCATTGTCCCTCAGGTGATCTACGAATTCTATGTCGTAGCAACTCGGCCAATCGTTCTTAATGGACTTGGGTGCGATGCAAAACTGGCTGATAGTTTTGTTGTTGAATTAACGACGGTTTTCACGTTGAAAGACGATCAGTCAGGGATTTATGCAATTTGGAGAGATCTCGTAAAAAGAGTTCCGGTTAAAGGCAAAACGGCGCACGACGCACGTCTGATCGCTGCCATGCAAAGTCATGGTATGACGCATCTACTGACTTTCAATTCCGCCGATTTTCGAAGATACGAACCAGAGATTGTTGTCGTGGATCCAGCACAAGTCTCTATTCGTTGAGACGACCGTCGCATACCTTCCCGCCCACCGCAAAACCAGCTATCATTTGTGCCTTGATGGCCGCTGCAACAAGTCGTTTTCCTCTTTCGGCAGTCCGGCGAATTTCGAATTCCTATTTACGAATTACCAAACTCCATGTTCTCACCCGTCAACGATCCGGCCTTTATCGAAGGCGAACACACGGTCATCCATTTCTGGAACAATCAGCAGATCTTCAACAAGCTGCGTCAGAAAAACCGTGGCAAGAAAAAGTGGAGCTTCCTCGATGGGCCGATCACGGCCAACAACCCCATGGGCGTCCACCATGCCTGGGGACGCACGTATAAAGATACCTACCAGCGTTTCTTTGCCATGACCGGCCACGATCAGCGCTATCAAAACGGCTTTGACTGTCAGGGGCTGTGGGTCGAAGTCGAAGTCGAAAAGCAACTGGGGTTGGGGACCAAATCGGCGATCAAAGACTATGGCGTCGACAAGTTTGTCAACGAATGCAAAAAACGGGTCTTGAAGTTCGCTGCCCGTCAAACCGAGCAGTCACAGCGTTTGGGTTATTTGATGCAGTGGGACGATCCCGACACGCTGCGCGCCCTCTCCGAATCGATGGGACAAGACGACAAAATCACCATCACCACGCCCAACGGCCAGACCGTCACCGACAAGGCCCATAAAATCGTCGAGAAACTCGGCAACCCCGAATGGGGCGGCAGTTACTTCACCTTCTCAACCGAGAACAACGAAACCATCTGGACCTTCCTCAAAAAATGTTTCAGCCGCGGCAAGATTTATAAAGGTCACGACGTCATGCCTTGGTCGGGCAGGGGGGGGAGCGCGTATTCACAGATGGAAGTCGCGGATGGTCGTAAGCTGACAACACACCGCAGCGTCTTCGTCCGGTTTCCGCTGATCGACAAAGAAAACGAATACCTCCTCGTCTGGACGACAACGCCCTGGACCCTCACCAGCAACGTCGCCGCTGCCATTAATCCGGAATTGGAATACGTAAGGCTCCAGTCGAAGAAAGACGGCGCGATCTATTACTTCGCCAAAGAAAACCTCAATTTCAAGCGCCTGGAAAAGGAATTCAAGGAAGGCTTCGGACGCCCTGAATGGTCCTGGCCAGAATCCGTCGGCAAACTCAAGACCATCAGCCAGCTCTTCAAAGAGCAGGGGGGCTTTGAGGAAGTCGGTTCGGTGATGGGGGCGGAGATGGTCGGGTGGCGATATCGGGGGCCGTTTGATGAGTTGCCTGCCCAGCAGATGCCCGGAGGTTTTTCCGTCGCTCCGATTGCTTACAACTCCAGTGATGAACTCGAGGTGAAGCGGGTTATACTATCTGAACATGAACTCCAAGAGTGGGAGAAAGAGGGATATGGGTTCGGTTGGGCACCTGGCATTGGAACTAAAGATGAAGCAGACTTCAAGGAGATTGAATCTTCCTTGGGATTGAGCTCAAGCAAAGTACATCGTGTGATCGATGGTGGTCGTGACTCTAAAGGAAGTCCCACAGTCGTAGCAGGAGAAGGAACGGGGATCGTGCACATCGCACCAGGGTGTGGCGACATCGACCATAAGATTGGGATTGAAAACAATCTTCCAGTTATTGCTCCTCTGCGAGAAGATGGCACCTTTGGTGGGCTGTTTGGCGATTTTAGCGGTAAGGAAGCGATTGCCTCTTCAACCATCGATCTCGTCCTCGAGAAACTCAAAGCCGGCGGCTTCCTCGTTTACGTCGAACAATACCCCCACATCTACCCGCACTGCTGGCGAACCGGGGATGAACTCGTCTTCCGCATGGTCGATGAGTGGTTCATCAATATGGACTGGCGTGAGGAGATCAAAGACGTCACCAAAGCGATCACCTGGCTGCCGGATTCCATCGACGGACAAAACCGCGAAGTCGAGTGGCTGACCAACATGCGCGACTGGATGATCTCCAAGAAACGCTTCTGGGGTCTGGCGCTGCCGATCTGGGTCGACGATGAGACCGGCGATTTCGAAGTGATCGGGTCGCTGGCCGAACTCAAAGAGCGCGCCGTCGAAGGCTGGGAACAGGTCGAAGCCAATACGCCCCACAAACCCTGGATCGATGCCGTAAAAATTAAGAATCCCAACAACGGCAACCTGATGCGTCGGGTGGAAGATGTCGGGAATCCCTGGCTGGATGCAGGCATCGTCCCCTTCTCGACGATGGGCTACAACCACGACCGCACCGAGTGGGCCAAATGGTTTCCGGCGGATCTCGTCACCGAATGCTTCCCCGGCCAGTTCCGCAACTGGTTTTACTCGCTGCTCTCGATGGCAACGATGATGGGGCATGACCTGCCGACGGCTGAAGAGAAAAAGCCATTCAAGACACTCTTGGGACACCGTCTGGTGATGAATGAAGAAGGCCAGCCGATGCACAAATCCGACGGCACCGCCATCTGGTTTGAAGAAGCCGCAGAGCAGTTGGGCGTTGATACATTGCGCTGGATGTATCTGGCACAAAATCCTGCGAGCGATCTTCGTTTCGGCACCCGTCACCCGAACGAACACGTCACCCTCAATACGCCCGAAGGCCCGTTACCGAAGACAAAAGAAGGAGTGGCATGTTGCAAAGTCACAAGCAAACCCGCTGATGAAATTCGACGCGGGTTTTTGATTCCGCTGTGGAATTCGTATGGCTTTTTCGTCAACTACGCCCGACTGGATGATTTCGATGTCCGTAAACCTCCAGTCCCATACGCGGATCGTCCGGAGATCGATCGCTGGATTTTGTCACGATTGCAGGCGTTGATCGCGACAGCTCACTCTGAGTTCGCTGCCTACAACGCCCCGGCGTTTATGCAGGCCGCGGGGGAGTTTATTGATGATCTTTCCAACTGGTATATCCGACGCAACAGGCGTCGCTTCTGGCGCGCCAAGAACGCCGGGGATTCCGACAAACTCGCCGCCTATCAAACGCTCTATGAAGTGCTCGTGACGGTCGCCAAACTCCTGGCACCGGCGACACCATTTTTGAGTGAGCGGATGTATCAAAATCTCGTTCGCGAAGTCGAGTTTGGCGGTGCCAGCGGAGATGTTCCCGAAAGTGTCCATCTGTGTGACTACCCGGTCGTCAATCAGGATCTCCTCGACGATGCTCTCAACACCCGGACAGCGACGGCGCAGAAAGTAGTGCAACTGGGACACAAGCTGCGCGAGTCGGCGATGCTCCGCGTACGACAGCCGCTGGCAGAAATTCGTGTTGTCTGCCAGACCGTTGCCGACCAGGCCGCCGTCACCGGAATGGCTGAAGTGATTGGCGATGAACTCAACGTCAAAGCCGTCAACCTCGTCGACAACCTCGATGGGATTGTGAAGTATTCCTACAAACCCAACCTGAAAACATTGGGTAAGAAACTCGGCAAGCAACTCAATGCCGTCAAACAGAAGCTGGAGACGGTTGAGCCGACAGTGATGACGCCTCTACGAAATGGGGAATCAATCACGTTGTCGGTTGATGGAACTGACGTGACTTTGGAGCCGGATGATGTGTTGATCGCCACCGAGCAGTCATCGGAATGGCTCTCGACGAGCGATTTCGGCATTCAAGTTGCGCTCTCGGCTCAACTCACCGACGAACTCATCGCCGAGGGTTACGCCCGAGATTTTGTCCGTCTGCTCAACGAGCGTCGTAAGATCATGGATCTGTCGTTGGATGATCGTATCAGCGTCAAGTATGCGTTTCCCGAGAAGATTGCCGCGGCGATTGAAACCCATCGTGACTATATCATGGGAGAGATTTTGGCGAATGAATTGCGAGCAGATCAGGCCGCTGAAAACGAAGGTACGAAGACCGAGTTGGAAATCGGCGATCAGTCTGGTGTTGTCATCGTCGTTAGAAATTGACACGAGAATCAACTTGAATGCAGACCTGAAAAACTGCTCAGAACCTTTGAATTCAAATATCTGATGCAGTTAGCCTCGCCCTGTTATCAGATGGCATTGTAATGATTGTATCGATTGCACGGTCTGGCCGGAGACGACGCCTGTCTGATATCGATGAAGTGGTCAAGCCATTCAACTCGATGCGGACGTTGCGACCCCATTTGCCGATACATTCCTCAGACTGATGATCAGTCTAAATAGGCATGGAGGCCTTGAGGAATGCGAACGTGTGATTATTTATGGAAACCGGCGACATGCGCAGTTTTGATGGCGTGTTTGATCGCTGGCTGCAAAACACCTGCGACAAATTGCACTCAGGGCTATGTCAATCAGGCCAGCGTGCCAGTCGATCTGACGCCCCCACCCGTTTCTGAAGCAACGTCAAGCACACAATTGATCAGCGGCGAACAACAATCGCCCTCGGGCAATGGAAACCTGCGCTTTGACGTTCCTCCAGAATTGCCCGGAGCCAATGCACCGCGCCTGGAATCGCCGGGTTTCGATACGACGCTCTCCACCCAGGAACGGCGATCTGCTTTGGAAACGCTGTTCCCGGAGATCAGCGAGACCGAAATTACCACCAGTCCTGTTCCCGCAAACAGCGATCGCCCCTTGACACTTGCGACACTTCAACAGTTGGCAGTCGACAACAGTCCTGTGATCAGGCAGGCCGCTGCCGATGTCGAGAAACTACGGGGTAAAGCGGTTCAAGCCGGCCTTTATCCCAACCCTACTGTCGGTTTTGAATCAGATACGTTCGGGACAGCGGGGACAGCCGGCTATAACGGAGTTTACTTCACTCAGGAATTTGTCACCGCTGGCAAGCTGGATTATGCCCGCAGCGCGGCGCAGATGAGTGTGCAGGAAGCCGTTCACAACCTTCAAAAATCACGGATCACGCTCGCCAGCGATATCCGTCGCGGCTATTTTCGGGTTCTTGTCGCCCAGGAGCAAGTCAAATTCAACAAAGCCGTATTGAAGCTGGCCAATGAAGTCTATCAGGCACAAATCGATCTCGTCGCCGGGGGCGAAGCCGCAGCTTACGAACCCTTGCAACTGCGAGTCTTTGCCATTCAGGCCAAAAACTCATTGATCCGCGCGGATAACAATCTGACCGGGCGCTGGCGGGAACTGACTGCTGTCATGGGCTTGCCCGGGATGGGATATCAGGCGGTGGAAGGGGATGTCGAAATGCCAATCCCGAAAATCAACTACGAAGCAGCCGCAGCGATTTTGCTTACTCAACATACGGATCTGGCTGCCGTCCGCGCAAGAATTGCATCCACTCAATACAACTTGAAACTACAACAAATCACCCCGATTCCCAACATCGAAGTTTACGCTGCCTTGCAGCACGACGACACAACATCCATCAACAACACCAGCGGCAATTTTCAGATTGGCATTCCGGTTCCGTTATACAATCGCAATCAGGGAAACATTTCCACAGCCAATGCCGAGTTGATCCGTGCCCACCAAGACCTCACCGACACACAAAACACGTTGCAGCAGCAACTCGCCGAGATCTTTAATCGCTATGACAGTAGCCGGGTGATCACGCAGAGTTATCGAAATGAACTGCTCTCCGATCAGGTGCGGGTGTATCGTGGGATTTATGAACGCTTCCGGATCGCAGGCGACGGCATCGACTTCGCTCAGGTTGTTGTGGCTCAGCAGACGCTATCGACATTGGTCGGAGAATATCTGCAGTCGCTGGAAGAGCAGTGGATCGCGACTGTCGATCTGGCAGAATTGTTGCAAGTCAACGATCTGCTCGCGATGGGGGAACTGGTCGGCGAGATGAATTGAGAACTTATTTAGACTCAATTTCAAAATTAGCGGCGTCTGTTCCCCCTTTGGGAACGTCGAACGTCAACTCTGTGGGATTATTGTAGCGCTTGGGAATAAATTCTTTGGTGACGAGTCTGTCCCCTTCATAATATTCCCCGGAAATCGCCACTTTATGTGGGCCGACCACGGCTCCCGGTTCACCTTTGTTGGTCATCAACGTGTACTGACCATTTTCATCGGTGACACCAAAAGAAAATGGTCCAGGATTCCCTTCCTCATCTTTGGATGTTGGGTTGAATGTCACATTGATTTTCGCCACAGGTTGACCATCAATTTTGATAAGACCGGAAATCGGTGCCAGTCCATAGTTGTCACTACGCTCACACCCACTGCCAATTCCCAGTAGGAACACACACATGCAGAGTTGTTGAATGCGTCGTCGTTGTCGATCACTCATCGCGATGACCTTGAGTAAAGAGAGGGAAGATTAAAGATTTGGGAAAACGTCGCTCCAGAGAATCAATTCCGTACCAAGACAAGCGACATGGAAAGACACATCTAAAACACGAAACAACGCTCCATACGGCATGCCTGTTGATCGCACCTAAACCATCAAGAGGCCATGAACAGGTGTGGTTCATCATCTTGGTTTCAGGGAAGACCATGAACCATTCGCGGACTTTCATTTCTGTGAAGTCCACGAATGATTCGAAGGGAGGTCTCAGGATTGGAAGACCCGCTTTCATTCATAACTGGATTTGACGACGCCATCAGCACATGCATTTCAGGCGAGTCTGATCAGTAAATAATTTGAGTTCCGTTTAGAATTCACCATTTACCTGGCCATCATTTCGGGACATCAAACGCTCATAGATGCTGTCAACATCAGACGTGTTATTGAAGTTATTGACAACAAATTCAATATTCTCCGAGAGAAATCTGACGGCACCATCTCCGAGCACAACCTGACAGCCTCCTTTGTGAAGACTGCTCAGGCCCTGTTGACGCCAGTCTTTTTGATAGATATTAGGATTGGCATTGATCGGAGCACGCCCTGTCGCCAGAACATCATCAATGCAGTCATCATGCCAGACCCGCGACGTCCCTGCCCATGTCGCCGCATACCACAACGAATTTCCAAACCCGTTATTGGCATTCAGCGCCACTGTCACATTCTTACCACTGTCGAACGCCCGCTCGCCGACCAGGATCGTATTGGAAAGCCCATCTTCGATCCGATTGAATGACGTGCGTGTGTTCATGCCAAAAACACCTGTGTGCGTATGCAGATCGCCATCGTTGGCCGTGGCGTTGTTCCAGTCACTTCCAAAGTGCGCAGCATGATGATGGATGCCGACATAGTTTGAGGTCGCAATCGAGATGTTGATCGCAGGTGACATCACGTTGGCCGAACGCAGAGTGGGGTCTAATGTTGTATTGTTGTTGCTCCAGGCATACTCATTGAGCGGAGGCCCAACATCGGATGGGCAGCGATACATCGCCAAGATGGCATAAGGCGCCCCATTGACGGTATCCGCTACTTCCTGGGCGAGGGTTCGATTGGCACCGATACTCCGATCATACAAAGGCCCTTGCTCGATGAATGGCAAAATGAACGCCCCCCATCCCCAGCCCCATTGAGCCGGGTTGCGCCCTTTAACGTGAGCCGTCGTTGTCGCTGCTCCCGGCGGCAATGTGTTGAAAGTGTCGTGATAATTGTGCAGCGCCAGTCCAATCTGCTTGAGATTATTTTTGCACGTTGATCGGCGTGCCGCTTCGCGCGCCTGCTGGACAGCCGGCAATAAAATGGCCACAAGAGTGGCGATAATCGCAATGACCACCAAAAGCTCAATTAACGTGAATCCATGCTTCGAAGTCGACATGACAGACTCCCAAATAGTTGAAGTGATTGAAACAACTGAAAAAAAATGACAGGTTCAACCCTGATCGGGTGAAATGTTTTTAGATCAAGATGTCGCTACGCGAAAACCGTCGGGATCGAAAAAGCCCGCAGTTCTTCGCGAGGTAAAGATTCACAGGCTAACAAAAGGCGTGGACGTGTAAGTCGTTGTTGATATCTATGTTCATACCCATCATTAAGTCTTTATTTCAAGACGAAACTTCCTCAATAACGAAAAATTCAGAATAAATATTCTCATTAATTAAATAGAAATTCACTAACATTTCGATTTGCATTATGTTTAAGCAGGTTTATTGCCCTCGTCTGCACTCACTAGATGGCAATAGATCACAATTCCGTAGGTCGCTCATGAGTTTTGCCCCTAGAAAACAGCCGTGATCACTCTCAATGTCACCTACCAGAAAAAGACTGCTCTTTTCCCTCGACTTAAGACGATTTTGTTTTTTTCTTGTGAATTGGTGATTTTTTGAGCATGATTTTGAAGGCTAATCCGTATGTATTGCGAGCCTCACATGTTTTTTCAGAAGACTGTTGCCCATCGCAGTCCTGAATCCCTTCCGTATTCAAGCTGCCCAACAGGACCTGATCATGTCGATGACAACTCCTCTCTCCGAAGCTCAAAGCCCTGGTGACATGTCTGCTGATGCCTCTGCTGATAATCGAATGCAAGCCTATATCCACAACGTCCGTCAGCGCATTGGCACTGTTGTTGTCGGACAGGATGTGGTTGTCGAGCGCTTGCTGATCGCGCTGTTTTCCAGCGGTCACCTCTTGTTGCAGGGCGTTCCGGGACTCGCCAAAACGCTGCTCGTCTCGGTGCTCTCCAAGTCGATCTCGCTTGATTTTGCGCGGATTCAATTCACCATCGATCTGCTTCCCTCCGACATTCTGGGTTCGGAAATCCTGGATCAATCCAAAAATGAATTTCATGTCCAGAAAGGGCCGATCTTCACCAACCTGCTATTGGCCGACGAAATCAATCGTGCGGCCCCGAAAGTCCAAAGTGCCCTTCTCGAGGCGATGCAGGAACGCAAAGTGACCATCGCCGGCGAAAACTTTTCACTCCCGGCTCCGTTTTTAGTCATCGCTACTCAAAACCCCGTGGAACAATCCGGCACATTCGAATTGCCGGAAGCTCAGTTGGATCGGTTCATGTTGTGCCATCGGTTGAAGTATCCCACGCTTGAAGAAGAAAAAGAAGTTTTACGACGCAACGTGCAACTCGGCGTTAAACGCGAAGGGACAGGTGCCATCGCCAAAACAGAATTCGATGTCCTATCCAACGAACCCGTCGGCGATATCAACGATCTGATCCTGGCCATGCAGGCCGCCCACCACGTTTTTGTCAGTGAAACATTTATCGAGCATGTCACCGCGATTGTCGAACGCACTCGCCGTCATCCTGCCCTCGAATTGGGGGCCAGTCCTCGTGCGGGCATCGCGCTCATCAAAGCCTCACGCGCGCGGGCCTTGATATTTGGTCGAAACTACGTTGTCCCGGAAGATCTTTTTGCCTTAGCAGAAGATGTCATCCTGCATCGCATCCGACTCAACTACGAGGCACTTGCAGATGGTGTCACCGGAAAAATGGTCCTCGAGGAAATTCTCTCGGAGTTTGGTCGTGCCTCCCGCTAGCAGCCGTTGATTTTCCGTCGTTCTCATAAGGTGAGATCTCTCCATGTCACAGCAGGGACAACTTCAGGAACGTGAGTTCCTCGACTCGCGACGCTTTGTGATCGCAGCCAAACGTCTGGCTGACGATTTGTCATACGGGACCGATCCGTCTCCCTATCTGGGATCAGGCATCGAATACGTCCAGTCGCGACATTATCAACCCGGCGATACGATCCGCGTTGTCGACTGGAGAGTGACAGCGCGCACCGGAAAAATGTTTGTCAAAGAGTTTGAAGCTCCCAAACGTATGCCCTGCTATCTTCTCGTCGATACCTCCGCCTCCATGACCATCAGTTCTCATCCGAGAAGTAAATACGGCCTTGCCGTGATGATCGCCGCTGGCTTGGGTTTGGCCTGTCTGGACCGCGTCAGTCCTGTGGGTGTTCTGGCGGTCGGCAGTCGTGAACTACGCTTGAAACCATCGCTCTCGCGTGACCAGATCATGACCTGGTTGCATCAACTTCGATCCTATCGTTACGACGAACAGACCAGTCTCGGGAAAAAAATTGGCCAGCTCTCACCCATGCTGACCAGTCGCTCGATGATCATCATCCTGAGCGATTTGCACGACCCCGATGCGATCCCTGCCATCAAATTGCTCGCACAGCGACATGATTGCTGTGTGATCCAGTTTCGAGATCCCGCCGAACGAGATCAGGCCGGTAGCGGGTTCGTCCGCGCGCGTGAAGTCGAGACAGGAGAGGTTTTTTTGACCAGCGGTCGCAAAACGTTGATCAATCAGGATCTCATCTCACAATCACTCAAAAGAGCTGGAGTTGATCATCTTCTGTTAGAAATCGACCAGCCGTATGCCCACTTGTTGCGAAATTTCTTTGCTGCTCGACACATTCTTGGCAGAGGAGCAAGATGATGAACCACCGACAATGTGTGTGGATGACTCTGTGGATGGTGATATGTCTGGCATCGTTGCTGCCATGCAAACCTGCCCGCGCGGAAACGACCTCTTCGGACTCAATTTCCTCCCAGGTTGGGATCTCAAGCCGGTTGGAAGATGTGGTTCTGCCAGCACCGAAGCTGGAAGTTAAACCTCAAATGGATCCGCTCGCTCCTCTGAGTGTTCGCATCGTCAGCGTCAAACCTCATGGGACAAGTTTCCGTTACTCCTTTGAATACTACGGGCTCGAAGCCGGCACATACAATCTCTCGGAGACGCTTCAACCTGAGAACGCCGCAACGTCAGTTCCGCTTCCTCCATTGAACGTCAATATTGTCTCCACATTACCCGCCGGTCAGATCACGCCACGAGATCCCCCTGTTCAACCAACAGCCTGGTTTCACCATTACCAAGCCCTGCTGATCGCCGGCGGGATTCTCTGGGCAGGTTTTCTGTGGCTCATTTTAACCGGTGGCAGACGACGACGCACAATTTCCCAAACACTTTCGACACCCCTCACCCCCCAGGAGCGGCTGGTATCGATGGTCGCGATGACCTCCTCCCGAACACTCACACAAGCAGAAAAAGCTGACGCCGAACGTCTTGTTTACGCCACACTGCGCGACTCGTTGCAACTCGATGAGGAGTCAGCCGCTGCGATCACAAAGCTGAAAGCAGATGCCAAAACCGGGGCCATCATCCGTCAACTGGAAGCCTGGCTGCATGCCCCCTCGAGCCATGATGTTGATCTGGCGACCATCGTCTCCGAACTCCAGCATCTTCATCGCAGCCGTGACGACGATCATGACGATCATGCTCCGTCGGAAAGTTCCGACGCTGTGGAGGATGTCTACGCATGATTGTCAGTTTTCAATCCCCACTCTGGCTGTTTTTGCTGCTCATTCCCGCATGGCTGGTGTGGTGGGTCTGGACACGTCACAGTGGTCGGGTGGCGTTTCCTTTTGACCATGTCGTCTCGATCAATGGAGTTGCCAAACGTCCGTCCCGCATCTGGCCGGTGCTGTTGAAAATGGCAGAGACGTTGCCAGTTCTTATCCTGGCGATGGTCATCATCATTCTGGCTGGCCCTCAACAGACTGGTTTACCCATCTCCAAACGCCTGCTGACCAACATCGAATTTTGTGTTGATGTTTCCGGAAGTATGTCGGCATCTTTTGGAGAGGCGACCCGCTACGACGAATCGATGCAGGCCATTCATCGATTTCTGGATTATCGTGAAGGCGACGCCTTCGGACTTTCGTTTTTCGGAAACGCCGTCGTTCACTGGGTTCCGCTGACCACCGACACCTCGGCCATCAAATGCGCCCCGCCCTTCATGCATCCCAACAACCGCAACCGCCCCTATTGGTTTGGCGGGACCGAAATCGGCAAAGCACTCCTTTCATGCCGACAGGTCTTGAAATCTCGACCCGAAGGCGATCGCATCATCATCCTCATTTCCGATGGCTATAGTTCCGATCTGGATAACGGACGCAGCGAGGAAATTGCCGCCATGCTTTCTGACGATGGCATCGTCGTCTACGACGTTCATGTCGCAGAAGGTGAGATTCCCTCCGAGATCGTCACCATCGCCACCATGACCGGAGGCGAAGCCTTTCAACCCGGCGATCCCGAAACGCTCAGCAAAGTCTTTGCAAAGATCGATCAGATGGTGCCCGCTAAAATCGAACGCACCCTCGGCGAACTGATGGACAACTTCCAACCCTTCTGTCTGATCGCCCTGGGGCTGACAGGACTGTTTCAACTGAGCCTGTTTGGTTGGAGGTATACCCCATGGTAATCCTCTGGACAACTCTGGCCGTCTTGATCCTGATGTGTGGCAGCGAAGCCATTCATGGGCTGCGAGTGGCACGCATCCGTCATTTGGCGTTTGGTCCCCGTCAGGCGCCACGCGCCTGGGCGCAACTTGCACCGGCAGCGAGGATTCTCTCGATGACCGCATTAACCTGGGGCCTACTGACGTTATATTTTATGGAACCCAAAATTCACGCCGGCAAAGATCTTGCCCCCGATGAGTATCAACATCTGATCATCCTGCTGGATGTCTCACCCAGTATGGACCTTAAAGACGCCGGACCGACCGGCACACAATCGCGCAAGTCACGCGCCAAAGATCTACTCGAATCGATTTTTCAGCGCACGATGATTCATCAATTCAAAGTCAGCGTCATCGCCGTTTACACTGCCGCCAAGCCCGTGGTTGAACAGACGACCGATGGGGAGGTGATCTCCAATATCCTCAGCGACCTGCCGATCTACTCGGTCTTTGAATCCGGAAAGACCGACTTGTTTTCCGGACTTCAAGCCGCCGCCACGCTCGCCAAACCCTGGAATCCACGTAGCACATCGCTGATGTTGATCAGTGATGGTGACACCGTTCCCTCAACCGGGATGCCGAAAATGCCTCCCTCCATCCATCAGGTTCTTGTGCTCGGAGTCGGAGATTCATTAGCCGGGAAATTCATCGATGGCCATCAATCTCGTCAGGATGTTTCCACTCTCAACCAGATCGCCATCCGTCTGGGTGGGCACTACCACAACGGCAACAAAGAACATCTGGAAACAGCATTGGCCCAAACCGTGATGGCCGTCCCGCAACCGGAACTCTTCCGACAACTGACACTTCGCGAATATGCTCTGCTGGCAATTGGTTTGAGTTCACTCCTCCTGGCCGTCCTGCCGGTCTTGCTCGATGAATTCGGAACCAGTTGGAAGCCCGGAGTGACCAGACAGACCTGGCTGAAACCCCAACCCCAACGAATGCCAGAAAAGGAACTTGTCTGAACCTCCTCTTGGCATTAACAATCCCTTTACCCATCAACAATCAATAACTTCTACAATTCAAGACTCGTCTTGCCACTTTTTTACGGAGAAAACTCATGAAATATTATCTGGTGATGTTCTGGATGCTGATTCCAGTCGGAGCAGCGGCATATCATTTTGGACCCGGTCAGGAACAACTCATCGAAGATGATTTGACCCGCACGCTCGCGCTGGCCGACCAACAGGTGCAAGCACAACAATACGATCAGGCTGTCAAACACTATGATGA
>JBGSVC010000030.1:0-11883 GCA_041753175.1 Planctomycetaceae bacterium | reverse complement strand
TCAATTCCCGGTTCAGGACAACGTCGCTTTTTCCTTCCGCCACGGGTCGAAAGACCACCTTCGAGAGTGCTTCCACCTGCATCTGATTCAGACGGTAGGCTCCCTGTCGACTCATTGCCGCCAGAAATTCGCTATAAACTTTCGCCACGACGAAGACCTGCTTTTCCCCGATACACAACAGATTGTTATCGTATGAGGCACCTGCGATGATGCACTTGGCGGCATGATCCAGATCGGCTGTCTCATCAACGACCACCGGCGGATTCCCCGGACCAGCTACGATGGACTTCTTGCGACTTTCCATCGCCGCCCGCGCGACGGCAGGCCCTCCCGTCACACACAACATGCGCACCGATCGATGCCCAAAGAGTGCATTCGCTGATTCCAGCGTCGGACGAGAGACAATCGTGATCAGATTCTCAAGGCCCGTCTGTTTGTAAATCGCTTTGTTAAAACGCCTCACCCCCTCACAGGCAATTTTCGCTCCCGATGGATGTGGATTGACCACCAACGTATTCCCACCTGCCAGCATCGAAATCGCATTGGAAGCCACCGTTGGCAGCGAATGCGTCACCGGTGTCAGCACTCCAATCGTCCCAAATGGAGCCTGCTCAATGACCGTCAAACCCTGATCGCCCGAATAAGCCTTCGGCTCCAGCCACTCCACTCCCGGCACCTTCGTCATGATCTTGAGCTTCTCGATCTTATGCTCAACTCGACCAATTCTGGTTTCCTCAAACTCACCTCGCCCCAACTCCTCGGCTTCACTCACACAGATTGATTTGATCGCTTCGATCGCAACCCGCCGTGAGCCCAGCGATGCCCGGCTGTATGCCCCAAACCCCTCTGCAGCAGCAGCAATTGCCTGTTCAACACAAGAAAAGACACCAAAATCTCCATCAATATTCTTTTTTGCAGAGTCTGCAGACGACCTGATCACAGGCGTCTTGACTGCTCCAACTCCCCGCTGATCGCCGGGACTTTTCAATTCTTTGAGCACATTCTCTACGACGGCTCGAATGGCTGCTTCACTGACTTGCATAGACTTCAGTTCCGAATAAGAAAACGATCGAATCTCTTAACGCACCGCCATTATTAACAACACATACAAGAACCTCAGCGATCCTCCGGAGCATCCAGTTGCTCCAGTTCGATTTTTTGACGAATCCATTCAGGAATCGTTGTCGACGTCGGGATCTGCAGCGCCATGAATACAATCGACGCAAACACCACACCAAAACTCCAGGCGTGATGCTCCAGCATATAGGCCACAACAGCCATAAACCCCGGCCCCTCATACAACGCCAGGCGAATAATCGTCGTCGTTTGATACAGGCCCGCCAGCGCCGTCTCGGAAGACAGTGACGCTGACTGACGTTTCATCTCGCGCCTTGCAGACGCCTCAATAATCGTCGGCAATATGGCTGCCAAGATCGACGCCATCACCAGCATCCCGACACTGATCATCGAAATGATCGGGCTCTCAACTGGTGCGTCTCCCTGTCCAATAGCAATCGCTACTATTGCAAATGTCACCAAGCCCATGATCATCGCGCCGGTGATCATTTGAAGTTGTCGCGTTACCTGCTCGGGTGTCTGCTGGACGTTCTTCATCACTCATGCCCCTTCTGAAAAACCTGATGTCCTCTCACCTGGACTGTGTCCACAATTCCAATGATCGCCGCATCGATCGGCAACGGTTTGGTCTGGGGTGTGTAACGCGCAGAAGATCCCTGCACACACAACACCACCTCTCCCTCGCCGGCCCCGACTGTATCGACCACGACAAACGAGCGCCCTGTTCCTTTGAGATCTCCCTGGGCCTGTTCATCGACCCGCAGCGGCTCGACCAGAAACAGCTTTTGGCCTTTCATCGAGTCGACCTTGTGTGACGAAACCAGTGAACCCACAATTTTTCCAATGAACATCGGAGATGGCCTAACTAAGAGGACAAACGACAACAGAATTCAAAAAGATCTCGAAGATTGACTTCAAATTCAAAACTCAATCCCTCGATTGAGAACATCCCCGAACGGACTAAAAGTTATCCATCAAACCGGCTTCCGGACGGGCAATCACATGGGCAGCCACAAGCTCTCCCGATCGCGACGCAGCCTGAGCACCGGCATCCACTGCCGCTTTCACAGACCCCACGTCACCCTTGATCACCGTCGTCACATACGCTCCACCAATTTGAATCTGCTTGACCAACGTCACATTGGCAGCTTTCAACATCGCATCAGCGGCTTCTACCATCGGGACCAACCCTTTGGTCTCAATCAGGCCAATTGCATCATTCATGACAATTCTTTCACATTCCAAGTAAGTTTTAATGATCAAAATATTCGTAGACTGACTGACCAGACACACATCAAACGAGAGTCACTGATAATAGACATGACCTCACACGAGTTGGCTAAGCTTCGGGAAAATTCCCACCAGTTCTTCATGGGGACGAGCAATGACCTGCACACTGACGACTTCTCCGACTTTGCTTGCTGCCTGGGCTCCCGCATCGACAGCCGCTTTGACAGCCGCGACGTCTCCGACGACAAACGCCGTCACCAATCCACTCCCCACTTTTTCCCAACCGAGCATCTTCACATTCGCCGCTTTCAGCATCGCATCAGCAGCTTCGATCAGACAAATCAGACCTTTGGTTTCAATCATCCCCAGCGCTTCCAGACGAGACATAACATTTACCTTTGTAATCAAGTAATAATGGTCACAGCCATGAGGTTTATTCATAAATCGTTAGTCCTCATGACTCATGACTAACGACTAACGACTAACGACTTCCCAATTTTTAATGTTGATGACACGCACATGACTCTGGTTTGATCAACTCCACCAGCGGCGCATGCTCCAGATCCACACAGTTCCCCTCATCGGTATCAATATGCACTTCCAGCTTGATGTTCTTCTCCGCTCTGACCACCAGATTTTCCAAAACGCTCGTACAGCCCTGTGAGTTGACACGCAAATGCATCGCATCGCCCGGTTTCACACCGTAATGTTTCAAGTCGTCATCACCCATATGCACGTGACGCAGCGCACGAATCACACCCTCTTTCAATTCCACCACTCCCGCCGGCCCCACCAGCACACAGCCCGGCGTCCCCTTCACATCTCCGCTCAGCCGCACGGGCAATTCAATCCCCAGAGAAATCCCGTCAGTAAACGCCAACTCCACCTGAGAAGCCGATCGCGTCGGTCCCAAGACCCGCACATTCGGCAACATTCGTCGACGTGGCCCAACAATCGCCAGGGTTTCTGCCGCTGCAAAATACCCTTTTTGATACAGTTCTTTCTCAACAGTGAGTTGATGCCCCTTCCCAAACAACACGTCCACATGCTCCTGCGTCAAATGAATATGACGCGCGGAGATATTCACCACCAGCGGATTTCGCTTTTCAGTCACAACGCCTGCCATCTGTTGCCCACCACCCAACTGCGAGAGCAGCATCTGACGGACAAGCGACTCGACCGTTTCTCGACTCGGCGTATTTGAAATTGACAATGTTGACATCATTGAGTTCTTCTTATTGCTCGTAACGTGCTGGCGAGTCTTCAAACCACACCTGAACCATGAAACCAGTCTTCCTTAGTTTTCTTTAAGCCCCATCTGCCCCCGCCACCACAGTATGCACACCTGCCTTTTCCAATGTGCGCTTCCACGTCTCATCGATTCCCTGATCAATTACCAGATGGTCGATATCCTGCAACGGACACAACCGGACCAACTCGGTCTGACCCAACTTCTGAGAATCAAGCGCCACAATCACTTCGTCTGCCGCCTGAATCATTAAGCGCTGTGCATCAACGAGCAACGTATTACTGTTGAACAACCCCTTCTCGGTCAAACCTCCTGCGCTCATGATCGCTTTGCGCACATTCAACCCTGCCAAAGTCTGTGTCACGATTGGCCCCAGCGCTACCCCGGTCTTGGGATGCAGATAGCCCCCGATAAAGATCAATTCAATCCCGCCAGCCCCCCACAGCAAATTCGCGATCGGCAGACAGGTCGTCACCACCTGCAGGGTCATCTTCGAAATCTGATGAGCAATTTCCAGCGTCGTCGAACCAGCATCCAAGAGGATCGACTCCCCCGGCTCGATCATCTCAGCAACTTTTTTGGCAATAATCTGCTTTTCACGACGTGCTCTGCATGCTCGCACGTCAATCGACAGCGCCGACTCACCGACATACGCCACCCCGCCCCGCGTCCGCCTTAACTGCCCCAGACTGTCAAAATATTCCAAATCCCGTCGAATCGTCGACTCACTGACACCCACATGCTCCACCAACTGTTGAAGAGACGTATAGCCTTTCTCCTCAACATATTCGAGAATCTGATTGCGGCGTTGATCCAATAACATAACGGCATTCAAGCTGAGTGACGATGTTTTACATGAAAGAATATGACACATTATGACATCTTCTGCAATCATAAAATGTCATTTTACGCCACCGCACCTACATAATGTTGGCGAATGTGGAGATTATGCGCAGTTTATTCTGCCACGCCAGACTCCACTCGACCCTTTCGATCATTTAGCAGCTTCTGGCCATAATTCTCCGACTTGCAACTATTGCCCGGCCATTTTCAAAAAGAGTCAAGTCACGGCACCACTCCAACCGACGGGCCTGCCCGCGTCAAACGCCCGCATTCGTATTCTCTCGCTGAGAGTCTTTCACTGACTGCCACACCGTCTCCCCGGCGTGACCTTTACCTCCCACTAGAACACTTCTCCCATCAAAGCAAGCGCCGATTTCATCCTTTTTAGTAAAAACATCTTTTGCGATCCCCTCTTCCAAAAATGACCATTCTCGAAATGGAATGACCCCCTGAGTGCTTTATGATAAATTCATAATCAGCCTCGAATGACTACTCTCATCTTTGAACGTACGGTATTCAAATCACATTTCCCCCAACTCAGAAAGGCAGTCATGATCGACGCGATCCACAATCTGTCTGATGACTACTTCGTCAACATCAACCTGAATACCGAAATGCCACTCCCCACCTCACGGGAAACCATCCTCAACTTTTTCGAACGCGTTCAAAAAACGTATCCGTCGATGCGGAATTTCTACACCCGAGAAAACGGCGACTTCGTTCTCGAAGAAGATAAAGACCACAACCGCTATCGCTGGCTCTCCCTGGAATCGAAACGCATCTGCAGTGGCTACGTTAATCCGCCCGACCTCGAATCCGCGTGCGCACAACACCGACTCGTTCTCGAACTGGTCCCCTACATGCTTTCGGTCAGTCCACTCGACTGCGAAGCACTGGACTTTCTCCTCGGCTTCGATTTCCTCTACAAAGGCAATCACGACGAAATCATCGCCGAAGCCCTCGGCATGGGACCAGTCGTCGACGCCATGCTCAGCATTCCCGGCGCCACCATGCTCAATTTCGAACCCTCCATCACCATCAGCCTCGACGAAGCCTGCCGACGACAAGCCCGACTTCTCGTCGAAACCCGCACCAATGCCTATCAGGTCCGACGACGCGAATTCAACGAAGACCCAATCAGCGTCTACTTTACCGTCCGACAATACGGCAGCCTCACCCTCAATGGCTCCTACGTCCAAACGCTCGAAGAACTCCGCACTCAAAGCGAACAACTTCTCGAATCACACGTCAGCAGCCAAATTCTCCGACCACTCGCCAACGCTATCAACGCCCGCTAATCTAACCATGTCTCTTCTGGCCAGCCCTGCCAAAAAGACAAAGACAGGATTTACAGAACGCTGCGCTCACGTCACTTATTGGGTCAACTTCCATTGCCTACTTCCCCGACTTGCCTCCGTCTTCAGACAATCGGTCAATTCCTGCCATCACGCCACATTGCTATTTGGTGCAATAATCAATGATCCGGGCGATCTCCATTCGCAAATCCGGACGTGCAACAATCCGATCGACAAATCCGTGCTCCAACAAAAACTCACTTGTCTGGAAATTCTCAGGCAATGGCTTTTTGACTGTCGCCTGCACAACTCTCGGGCCAGCAAACCCCACCAGCGCCTTGGGCTCTGCAAAGGTAATATCACCCAGCGATGCAAAACTCGCCGCCACGCCACCCATCGTCGGATTCGTCAGCACGGAAATGTATAGTCCCTTTTCTTCGTGATACTGAGCCAGCGCCGCAGACACTTTGCCCATCTGCATCAGCGACAAAATCCCCTCATGCATTCGCGCTCCACCACCCGACCCCGAAACAATCACGAGTGGGAGCTTCAACTTGGTCGCCTGCTCGATCGCTCGGGTCAACTTCTCACCAACCACCGAACCCATGCTCCCCATAATGAACGCCGAGTCCGTCAATCCAAATACCAGCGGACGCCCCCTCAAATAGCCCTTGCCCACAACACACGCTTCATCGAGCCCCGTCTTCTTCTGTTCGGCCACGAGGCGTTCTTTGTAAGGCCTGCTGTCTGCAAAATTCAATGGGTCTGTCGGAAGCAGATTCGTAAACCACTCCTCGAAACTTCCTTCATCGAGCAACTGCGCAATCCGCACCCGAGCCGGCACATAGAAATGATGCGCACACTCTGGGCACAGATACAACCCCTTCTCCACCTGTTTGCGAAACACCGTTGAACTGCAACTGGGACATAAAATCCACAACCCCTCGGGCACCCCCTTCTTTCGTGGAGGCTGACCGGAACCCTCCTCAGTCTCGGGGACATCAGGAATCGGTGAATTGGTTTGAGGCTACGATGTCATGAGCACAACATATCCGCGAAATAGGTCTAATAACAATACCAACCATTAGCTGCAAAATTACCTCGTTGCCAATGGCCCCACTCAATCTGATTATAGACCGTTCAGGCCGACAGTGGGAAGCGTCCGATCCCTTGAAAACACCCCCCACACACTGGTTGCTTGTGGGCGCACGTTCCAGTCTTCAGCGCACACAGACCAATTCCTCACGTCTCCCGACCATCAATGCAAAAAGATGGCATAAGCAGTTCGCTCATACCATCTTTATTTTATTGACGACGCCAGACATCAGCAGGCACTTAAGCTTTGGGTGCTGCAAACGCTTTCTTGAGCAACGCATTCAAGCGTGATTTCAGGCGCGCTGCAGTATTGGGATGCACCAGGCGCTTGGCAGCCGCTTGATCCAGACGCTTTTGTGTCAAGACATAGGCCTTCTTGGCTTCGTCCTGATCTCCAGCAGCAACACTTGTCCGGACTTTCTTAATCAGTGTCCGCAACATCGATCGCTTGGCCCGGTTTTCCAGACGACGTTTTTCACTTTTGCGGAGCCCACGTTTCGCTGTTTTCGTGTTTGGCATGGAACCGAACCCTGATCCTTATCTGAAATACAACCTACCCAGGCAAATACCTGAATAACCCTAACCAATTGAATGATATAAACTTACGACAAACTGGCTATTATCATTATCGTTCTGTCCCTCGGTGGGAACGCATACAGATACCATATTTGTCTGGAATTTTCCAGCCTGTCACGATCTTCTGCACACAAATTATTCCAGAGCCGCGTCATCGGGAGCCCGATTCGAACCCGATGAGCCACCACCACCCTGCAATCGTTCCAGTCGCGCCCGCACATCACGGTAGTCATAGTCGTGTGCCAGAATCTCACTATAGGCATCCTCGGCAGCGACCTTATTCCCCAATCCCTCTTCGATCCGACCGACGTAGTAATACACTTCCTTGAACAAGTCGGGCTTGTCTTCATGATACAGCTTCGGCAAGACCTTACGGAATTGACGCAACGCCATCTGATTTTTTTCATCCTTGATAAAGCATTTCCCAAGTGCCGCCAGCGCCTCAACTTCCAATCGCTGATCTGTCGCCGCTTGTTGATACAACGGAATCGCCTTCGACCACTCACGCAAATGGCGATAACGTCGCGCCAACTCATATTTCATCCGCATATCTGCCGGGTAACGCTTCACCCGCGTCGAATAAACGTCGATCTCACGAGTCAAGAGTTCATCGACTTTCTTATCGGCGAACGCCCGCAATTCCTTATCTTTCGGGTTACGAGCTGCCTCCGTCTTAAACTCCATCACCTCTGCAGTCAGCTTCGAAATTTCCACATCCTCGATAAACTCCTTGATGTTGACATTCCCACCCGACTTTTCATCAGCCTTGCGGTACGCATCGATGGCTTCATCAAAACGATCATAGCGCTTGTAGTAATCTCCCAACTTCAAATACAGATCCTTATTTTCGGGATCTTTACGAATGCCATTGAGAATATCGGCTTCTTCAGACTGCCCAGGGCCATCAGCTCCCTGTTCATCTTTTTTCGCTGTCCGGCCCAAACGACGATTGACTTCCTGATCGGAAAGCTTCTGCACATCTTTTGTCGAACCTGCGATTTCATAGCCACCTCGGTCAATCGTCTCCATCGACTCCAGATGCATCACTTTCGTACGCGCATCCATCCGATTGGGATCCAGCTTCTGAATCCGTCGCCAGATCGCTGCTGCATTTTTGAATTCCCCCTTCTCTTCCAACACATCCGCCAACAACTCATTGTATTTGACACTTTCAGGATCAGCCGAGACCGCAGTCTCCAACAAAAACTTCGCCACCTCTTCATACCCGCGTTTCATACAGGCATATCCGGCATCCGAGTTCAATTTCGGATCCCAGGGGTTGAGCAGCAACCCTTCCTCAGCAGCGTGGTCCATCTCATCCCATAAGCCCTTCCCTTTGAGCTTGGTGATCTTCCCATTGATCCCCATCAGCTTCATGTTGGCCATCATCCCGGCACCCTTTTTATTGTTGCCGTATTTGCGATTCTCCGCACCGCGCAGCGACTGACGATAAACCAGATTTCCTGGACAATGCTGGACAGACTTCAAAAACATCTGGACTGCATAGTCCCAGTTTTCAGCATTCACCGCTTTACTACCAAACTGCCAACACTTCTTGGCAATTTCTTCCGGGACCATTTCTGACATGAGCTGCCTATCCTGTGATGGTGAATTCGTCGATGTTTTGACGCACTCTTATTTTAAGACAATAAGCCTGCGAAAAAAAGATCGTCGCCCCACCCCACGTCCACTCTTCCGGAAATACCCTCTTCCAACGCCGTTGCGGGCCTGCTTTTTTCCCAGGCTACCCCCCTGCTCCCTCCCGAGACTCGCTCGCGAGCAAGTTCCCTGCTTTTCATCTCTCTACTTGACGACCTCACAAGCTCCCGCGGCCAGTTGAAAACTTCGTCGCTGCGCTTCCCGGCCATTGACCTTGATGATGATTTCGTAGTCACCGGCTTCGACGGCGCCACACATGTTCAACCGAAACGTCACCAGATCACATTCCCGCGGCGTCACAAAGTACTCCTGATGCAACAACTTCCCGGCTCCATCACACAATACACATTCTAAAAACACATCCCCATGCGGCGGCGCAAGTGCCACCTGTGCCAACACCGTGTCCCCCTGTGTAAATTCTGTCCTTGGATCGATCACGATCCCGGCAATCGTCGCCGTCCCCAGACGCAACGAAAACACTCGATCCTCTTCTCGTATTTGACTCTCCTGTTGAAAATATCGTCCCGCCTGGGCATGTGAAATCGCCTTCAACTCATAAGGCCCCTCAGGTCGCTTCAGCCCATACGGGTCGAGCCAGTTCTCAGCCTGCACTCCTGCCGACATCGTGATCAGGATCGTGCAGACATAAAGCAGCAGCGAATAATGCGCAATCGCCGGACGCCACCCACCCAGATCAGGCAACGCCCACCCACTGACATCAAACGCACTGGCATTAAACACACCGGCATAACGCCGACGCAAATACCGACTCCATTGAAACAACGTCTGCACATCAGATTCACGCAAATAAGCCAGATAACCACTGAACATCACCAGCGGAAAAATATAAAGTCCCAGCGTCACCGACGTCGCCGCATGAAACGTCACTCCCAGAAACAGCACACAGGGCCGACCCCATTTCGTAAACACCAAAAAGACAAACATAATCTCCCAGATGATCGCGACATAACACATCACCACAATCAATCCCGGATGTAACACCAGATAATCTCCCAGCGGATGCAGATTGTTGACCTGTGTCACCATCCAGAATTTGAGCTGGTCTCCGGTAAAATAAGCCGCCGTGTGCAACTTCGTTGCCGCCGCACCCAAATACACAATGCCGATAAACAGTTGAATCAACATCTGTGGCCAGACTGCCGACTTCCGCCTTAACACCTTCGGCTGCAACGGCCAGATCCCTCGTCGATTGCGATTCGACAGCCAGTTATCAACAGACCAGACATCCCCGCAATTCGAAATCGCCAGCATCAGCAAAATATGACACGCGATCACCGAATACTTCGTCATCGTGCTCAAACCATCCAGCAAGGCAAAGTATCCATACAATACCAGCACCAGGCTCAGGCTGATGCGTGTCTTCCACCCGATGATCGAAGTCACCAGCGCCAACACGAGCAGGGAGGCCAACGCCACCACCGCCGTTCCCGACAACTCCGGCAAATAATTTCCCTGACCAAAAGTCACTGACAACTGGGCAATCGCCCCATCGGTGGAATACAACTCACGGGCATGCTGCCAACGATAAACCATCGTCCACAACAGCGTCGCACACAACGCCATCCGTGCCAGCGCCATTCCATAAGGCACTTCCTCACGGAAAAAGAACTGCTCCACCTGACCGATCGCGGTGAGATTGTCTTTTTTAAGGTTATATGTGGCATCTGCGGGTGTGCGGTGTGTCATCTCAGCCATGGCCATCGTCCGGTCTACGATACAAAGTGAAGGAGAGTAAGAAAGTGAAAACAGAAACACCAAAACTCGGTCACAGTTAACGATCAGCCACCTAGGGCCGACTGACCTCATAATTCACGGGCACAATCGGCGATGTATCCACCCCTCCCGCCGGGATCGTGTTCGCGTTCATGATCACGTTTGGATCGAACACCGACATCGGCCTGAAAAACTGCCGACAGTTCTGCGCCATTTGCTGCAGCTTGGGATTATCCATATAAGAATTGTATTGCATCTTGTTAAACCAATTCTGATACGCCACGACATTCTGCGCATCGTTGGTCATCGTCAAGCGTGTGTTGAAATAACTGTGACGATTCTTGGTCTCCTGATAGTTCGCCTCCCAATACTGATCCGGAATGTTGAACTTCTTCGACCACAACTCCTCCACGTAATACACCTTCACGATCGGCTCATGCACCGTGTGCTTGAGCACATTTTGGACAACCCGCGGTGCATGTGACGCATACGTGTCGTAATGAATCCGTTCACGCGGCCCATAAGGATGCACATCCCCCCACGGCGGACTCGACACATCATAAAACTGACCGCTTTGCCCTTCAGCAATCAAGTGATTTCGCTGCTCATAAGCCGACCAGCCACAAAACATGTCCCAGACAATAAAATACATCCCCACATGGGAGTTGACCCCAATCGAAAATGTGTGGGCGACAATTCCCCATCCCAATACGCCAAGATAAAGCGCGATAAACGCGATTGCAGGAGCGCGTTTTTGCATCACCGGTTCCTTCCGATCAAGATCAAAGACAGCCTTTTCCCTGCTGTCACAGGTCATTTCCCGGATTGTGCGCGCAAATCCGCTTTCCGGGCAAGAGCAATTTCAGTTTCCACCCACGAGAACGTGCTCGCTGAACAAGCCACGGAATTTCCAAATGGATGAACGATCCCTGCGAGGGTATTACCAACATCACCCTGTTAATGGCTTTGGTGGATTCTTGGAGCCGACCCCAAGTCGATTATCAGGAAGCAGTTACGACCCCTCAAAACGTCCTTCTTTCAAAAAGTGCAATGCCTGTCTGACAGGAACCTCATCCGAAATCAATCGAGGATGCCACACATCAATGACCAGCACATCACGGGCCC
>JBGSVC010000029.1:0-5308 GCA_041753175.1 Planctomycetaceae bacterium | reverse complement strand
TAATGTGGCCTAATTCATGAAGAAGAATGGTGCGGCCATCAAACTTGTTATTGGGAATGCTGTTTGCATTGTTGCCAAACCAAAGCTCGTTCTTGAGATAATTCAGGTTGAAGGTGATCGTTGCGTCGACAGTGCTTCCATTCGGATCCGTACCATATCTGAATTCATAGGCCGCTCCCTCCATGCGTCGATCGACACCAGCGACCACCCCGACGCTTGCATTGGTAAGACTTTGTGCTTCAACGCGTCCGTTGGATGGGTTTCCAATCCTCATTTGAACCTGAATATTGCCGTTATTATGGGATTGAAAATTATTGAGAAATACGTTGGCAGCCTTGTTGAACTGAGTTTCCACCTTGTTTTTCAAACTCGTGGTCCAACCAGGATTATTATCAAACGAAACTGTAAAGGTCGCCGAAAGCATTTCGCGTGACTCTAAGCTGACACAAGCTGCCGTCGTCGGTTGAACGCTTTTTGCGCGACGTCGCGACGATTTTCTTTCAAACAGTTTGAACAAAAACATTGAGGAATCTCCTGACAGGGTAAAGGAAAACAGACAATGGGACACGAAACGAAACGAGAACGCATATCAAATGGGTGGAGCGGCAGCGCGCAAAATGAGCCCAGGATTTTTAAACACGTGCAGGACGCTTGCTGATTTCTGTGCGCTAGAACGCTGAACTGAATTGATACTAAGAAGAAGTGAGCAAGGGGGGTGAGTTGTGATTGACTTCCTGCTGGTTAATGTTTCATTGAATCAGGCCGAGATCTTTGAAAACGGCAACATCGATGGCAGAGATTTCATAGCGAACGCTCTTCTCGAAAGAGATGCCGTTCATAAGATCTTTTGTAATCTCGCTGGGATCACCAGGATTACCAAAATGAGAAGGGTTTCCAGTCGTTATCGAAATCCATTTGCCATGATTGGACAGCACTGCTGCAGGTCCAGTGAAATACTGAACTCCATTTTTAGTTTGGAGATAACTGTCGAAATGGGATTGGTGTGAGCCGTCGGGACTGGTGACAAAATTGAATCCTAAGATGTGGCCCAATTCATGTAAGAGATAGCTATAGCCATCCAGCTTGCCGGCTGGCAAATTGCTGAAATCAGCACCGAACCAGACATTCTCGGTTATCCATGAAAGATCCCAAACCATGCGTCCATCTGGTGCCGTGCCATTTGGATCTTCACCAGTAATGAGTTCATGCACAGCCCCTTCGCGTCTGATCGACGTGAGTCCGACTTTCTTCAATTCAACGTTGGTCATGCTGTGTCCGAAGACACGACCATTCGGCGGATTGTCAAGTCGCATCTCGATCGTAATGACAGCGGAAGGTGCACTCTCGATGATTTCCAGATAACGACTGGCTGCTTCATCAAAGGCAGATCGAATATCTCTTTCGAGCGTTATGGTCCATCCTGAACCGATAAAGACTGGCTCAAAGCTGGCGGCGTGCAGCGCTTGGGAATTTGACGCCCAAACGATGCCTAGTAAAAAGCAAATCACATTTAGATGACGTCGCACACACAAACCTCTCTGATGAAAGTCTGATGATGGGATTCGTGATTGGGTTCATTCGAAAAGAAACGGGACTGAGCGAGACTTACTTGAGTTCGAAGTTGATTTCATTCATCTTTTTGTCTTCAACAGTGACTGGTTCCGGCCACTGAAAGTCGACGATCTTAGCCATTGCCGGAGGTTTCGATGGTCGTGATGATGGCCCTCCCGGGGGCGGAGGGGGAGGAGTTGAGGCTCCTGTCGATAACATCACAGTATGAGTTCCGACAACAGCCCCACTCAAATCCTCTTTGTATTGCAGCGTATACTTTCCTGTGGCGTCGGTTGTCCCGAGTGAGGGTCGTCCTCCTTCCGGATAGAACGTCACGCTGATATCCGCAGCGGGCGTTCCGTTTTTGGTCACAAGTCCGGAGACTTCAGCAATCGGAGGTATGTCCGAATTGCTGCACGAACAGATGAATAAAGACATCAACAGGACCGGCAATCCACGCTGCATAACTGCCTCACTCGATTTGAAAACTTGACATCCTGGGAATGGTTTAAGAACACTGCACGATCAATTTAAAACTCACCGATGACATTCCCATCAGCACGATCAAAGAGTGCTGTGTAGGTTTGAAAAGAGATGTTTTCTGATACAAATCGAACGGATCCATCTGCTAGTGCAAACTGTGCACCTCCCGCGTGAGCCGAGCGAAATGCCGTGCAGTTGAATGTGTCTGTATAACCATTGGGTTGCCAGCTACCTGTGTAAACCAGTCCGCCCTGGGCGGGCCAGTCGCTGCCTGTGTAATTGATGGGGAAGCGCGTGATGACATAATTTCTTTTGACATTGTTTCCAGAAGCCGTGCCACCGGACCAAATTCCACCCAATACTGCGCCCGTGCGATAGTCATTGATATTTTGGAAAAAGTCTGACTGTTCTCCGATGGCGATGGTATTTGAAAGTCCGTCTGTGATGGCTGCAAAATTAACGGACGTCCCTGTGTAGGGAACGACGGCTGCAAAGTCTTTCCTTAAGATCATCGGTATCACACCATTGTCAGCATGCGGGCCGCCCCATTCCCAATATGTCGTCTCGTGATCTGTCAACGTTCCACCCTTGTAGCTTGTACCGCTGTTGGCTGCATAATCAGGAATCTGGATTGAAATTGTTGAGGGGGCACCCAATGCAACCGTATTGGCTCCGACCGGGTACTCGCGAGTTTTAGGAAGCGGACTTGAAGGACAATTCAAAATCGGAATGATCGTATTGGCGACATTCCAGTGCCGATTTGGAGCAGCCCAGCTATCGGTTTTGAAATCGAAATTGCTATCGACAAATGGAGCACCGTCATATGCAGCCCCTTGTTCCATATAGGGCATGAGCCGAACAATCCAGGAAGCCCCCCGGCACCACCCACTCTTGTTCTGAAGCTCTGGAACGCCTGCCAATGGCATCATCAAAAAGACGTCGTGATAATTGTGTAACGCCAAACCGATTTGCTTCAGATTGTTTTTACAACTCGAACGACGAGCCGCCTCACGAGCCTGCTGAACTGCCGGCAGGAGGATGGCGACTAGGGTCGCTATAATGGCAATCACCACCAAGAGCTCAATCAAGGTGAAGCCGATTCGTTTCGCAAAGCCAACTCTTTGAATTCTCATTTCCAGGTCCTTAACTATTGTCAAAATTGAGATAGAGTGAGCAGGGGTTGCTCGCCGACAATTTTCTTAATTCGATTATCCTGAAACTGGTGAAGACAAAAAATATCCTTATAGTTAAAAAAGGGAACGTTTTGTCCGCCAGATGGAGTGTCGAGTGCTAAAATGCCTAACTCACATGCATCCTCGCCCAAACTTGTTGCATTTCTTCCCGAGGATTGGGAGCTCTCGATGTCCGTCTTCCGGGGTTTTCTCTCATTCCAGGACGAGAATCCGCATGTTGAGGTCAAGCACTACCTCTTTCCCGACCGACAACCCTATGCCGTCGCAGAATCTGTCTTCAATGCCGATGGATGTGTCTTTTGGAGCGATCGCGACAATTCCTGGCCCTGGGAATTACTCAATTCCGGCATGCCTCTGGTCACGATTGGGGCCGATTGGATTGGTATTGATCGCGTTCTGACGATCACGAGAAATCGACCTGCCTATGCAAACATCGCGATCACCCATTTACGCCAGCAAGGCTGCAAACGCATTGCCTATATCGGCCACGAACTGATCAAACGCCGGCACGGGCTGGTATTCCATGAAATGCTCACGACTGCGTGGAATCGATATGAATTATCCCCTGTCTCCTTCTTTGAGACCGTGGGAGTTCATCCAGATCAAGACCGGACTCGGATCAGCAATGTTGAAAATCAACCGGCACTTCTGGCCTATCTGGAATCACTGGAACGAGGAACGGGCATCGTCTGTGAAGTCGATCACATCGCCCGCATGGTTTGCAATGCCATCCATAAGATCGGCCGCAAAGTCCCCGAAGACCTTTTGATTTTGGGCTACGGGAATCTCTATATTGGCTCCAATCAATCGCCGGGAATCTCAACGGTGCATTTCGATCTACAGAAAATTGGCAAGCTTGCGCTCCAAACTCTCTACGAACATGTCCAATCCGGATATCCAACAACAGGCTGTCATTTCATCGACGAGCCGATCCTGATTGTTCGCGAATCGACAGACATCTCATTGCGCCCGATGCCTCAAACCGACTATCTTCTGGAAGCTAAAAAACTGATTGAAACGAAAGCCGATCAAGGGATTACCGTGAGCGGAATCTGCTCGACATTGAATGTTTCCAAGTCGAAACTCTCGGTCGATTTTTTAAACCGGTTCGGCATCAGCCCGGGAGTCGCGATTCGTCGCGCTCGACTGCAAAAAGCCTGTCAATTACTGAGCCAGACACAACTTTCAATCTCGGCAATCAGCGATGCCTGCGGCTTCGAAGAACGTCACTCATTCTACAACTTCTTCAAACGCGAACTCGGCTGTTCACCTCGCGAATATCGCAAGTCTGCTCATTAACTGTTCTCATGACATTTCGGCCAGCATCGTTGCACGCCCCTCATCGATAGCAGATCGACGCGATCCTATTCATCCTCATTTTTGGGGTTTTTCTTAGTCCCCTTTTTCTGGCCGGGAGTCAGTTTCAAGAGTTTCTCCTGGGGCAGCATCTTCTTGAGTTCGGCCAATTGGGATGCATATTGAGGACTGCCCGCGAGGTTGGTCCATTCGTAGGGGTCGTGTTGTTCGTCGTAGAGTTCGAGGGTGCCGTCGGCGTATTGAATCAAACGAAACTCTTCAGTCCGCACGGCGTGATTGCCACGCATGTGAGTGGTGAGGGCGGGACGACTCCAGCCGGAATTCGGGTCTTTGAGCAGCGAGACCATGCTCTCCCCTTGAACATGTTTGGGTGTCTGAATGCCGGCCAGATCACACAGTGTCGGGTAGATGGTCATGAAGTCGACAGTCCGATGACAGATTTCGCCGGTTGGCGTCACGCCGGGGGCGACCCAAATCAGGGGGGCGCGGGTTGCTTCTTCCCACAGGGCGAATTTTCGCCAGTGACTTTTCTCGCCGAGGTGCCAGCCATGATCACCCCACAACACAATGATCGTGTTGTTTTTGTAAGCGGATTGATCCAGCGCATCCAGCAGGCGTCCGATGTTCATGTCGGTATAGGCAATCGTTGCCAGATACGACTGGATGGCGTTTTTCCAACGACCTTCTTTGAGAAACGCGGCATGGTCCTTTTGCGGACCGGCCATCTTGACGCCCGCTGCCGGGATGTCGTCGAGGTCGTGTTC
>JBGSVC010000028.1:0-8650 GCA_041753175.1 Planctomycetaceae bacterium | reverse complement strand
CGATCCGTTTCAGAATTGATCCTCGTTATTGCGAATCCTGTGTCATGACGAATAATACCCAGGATTATGAAGTCAACGAGCAGATCCGCATTCCGGGTGCGGAGTTGTCTTTTCAGGCGGTGAGAAGTTCAGGACCGGGGGGACATAATGTCAACAAGGTCTCGAGTAAAATCATACTCAAATGGCAGGTCGAGGCGTCGGAGGCACTTTCAGGACATGTTAAAGCGCGGTTGATCTCGGCGCAAAGGCGTCGCATCAATAACGAAGGTGAACTGGTCATTCACTCGGATCGTTATCGCGATCAACCCAAAAATAAAGACGATGCGCTGTGTAAACTTTCCCAGATGATTCAGGCGGCGCTGGTGGTTCCGCAACAGAGGAAAGCGACGCGTCCAACCGGTGGATCTCAACGTCGACGACTTCAGGAGAAAAAACGACGAGGCGATCTGAAGCAGAATCGTCGTCGGCCCTCTGATGACTAACTGCCTGAAGAAAATCAACGGGGCAGCGATTCAGTTGGGGTTTTCCTGCAAGCATTCCCAATGAACCGCGACGCTGTCGGCGAGTGCTTCGAGGTGATAGCCTCCTTCGAGCAAAGAGACCAAACGACCGTCGCAGTATTGATCTGCTAACTGCATCACGACGCGTGTCATGTGGCCGAAGTCTTCGGTTTCCAGATGGAGTCCGCCGATGGGGTCTTGAAAATGGGCATCGAAACCGGCAGAGATGAGGATCAACTCGGGCTGTGCGCGCGCGGCAAAGTCAGTGAGTTCCTGTGAAAAGAGTTCGAGGACTTCCTGGCGTGAGGCGTGAAAGGGAACGGGCACGTTTCTGGTGGCGCCTTGTCCGTGATTGAAGCCGATTTCTGTTTTTTTGCCTGAAAACGGATAGAGCGGATAGCGGTGCATGGAAAAAAAGTGGACATCCTCGCGGGCGTAGAAGATTTCCTGGGTGCCGTTTCCATGGTGGACATCCCAATCGACAATGAGCACACGTTTGATGCCGTACTGCTCGATGGCCCTTTGAGCGGCGACTGCGACATGACAGAACAGACAAAACCCCATGGCATTATGAGAAGTCGCATGATGTCCGGGAGGGCGAACCAGGCAGAGGGCGTTGCGCTTCTCCCCGGTCATGACGGCGTCGACGGCTGCGACGGCTGCGCCGCTGGCCAGACGGGCAATTTCGAATGACTCTTCTGTCAAGACAGTATCGGCGTCCCACATGCCTCCCCCCTGCTCGCAGAAGCGCTCCAGATCGCGCAGATACTCGGCGTTGTGCACCCGCTGAAGTAGATCTCGGCTGACAGGACTAAAGGGTTGTTCAAACTGTTCCTGAGAAGAGAGCGTTTCGCTGAGGCCGAGTCGTTCCCAGATGGCCTGCAAACGAGCGGGGGATTCCGGATGAGTTCCTGTCTGGTGATCGAGGAATCGTCTGTCGGTCAGGAGGAGAGAAGACTTCATTGAGAATCCAAACGCCGAGGCGAAAATAATGGGGGGAGAGTGGGTGTCCAAATCTGAAACGTCTGCGTTCTCGTCGGACGTTTATTTGACGGAACGTCTGCGGCGGAGATGTTTTCAACGACGCATATTGATACTATCATGACGGTTACCACGATTTTGGCGGGTCAGAATGTTTAACAATCGGCCCGGAATGGATGGCGTTTCTCAGAAAAGAGTATGTTTCCACTCGTTTGACTGCTATATTACAGGAGTGTTTTTATCGTAAATGGGTGGAACTTTTGTTTCATTTTTCCCGTCGAACTGTGTGTTTGAGTCGTTGATCTCAAAATTAATCGACACTCAACACTTTCGAACAACCAGGTCGAGGACTTCGGCTGTTTCGAATGGTGAGATTGGGAGCACCGTGTGACTGATTCAGACTCATCCTTTCTTTTCGATGAACCGATGGCGGCAATCGCCGATCGGCAGGTGGACAAGATGCACAAACAGCAACCTTCGGCGTCTGCAGAACAAACCCCTCCCCCGTCTGTCGTTGTGGTTGCAAACGCTGAGGAGGAGCAATTGCAACACAATCAAACTATTGTCACGACGTTGTTGGTGATGGGTGCGTTGGTCACGCTGGTGCTGTGGACCTCATCTGCTTTTGGATTTCAGGGGGAGATGATCATGGACGATCCCTCGATGATGGATCCGGGCATGATGCCGGGGATGATGCTTCCCGAACCAGACCCCATTGAACCGGAACCGCTGGTTTTTAATCCTGACGATATCAATCCCAAATATCGTGACCAATATATGCTCGTTAAAGAACTCATCTCCAAGGATGAGTATGATGCGTATTACAAGACGGAAGATCGCAAGTTTCGAGTGGCATTGAAGTCGAGTGCTCTTTCGCCACAGGATCGCCAGTTGATTGAAAAAGGGGCACGTCTGCGAACCTACCGCTTGAGTTTGGAAGAGAATCGCAAAAATTTGCGGACGATTGTCGATGAAATCATTAGGGATCTCGAACTCCACGGAACAGGTGATGCTGGTCGCAAGCTGGCATTGGAAGAATTCTCGAAGCGTGCCAAAGATCTGCTTGATAATCAGTTTCATGTCCGAATCGCCGCGGCGATTTTGTTGCGCAGTCTGAATGAATCGCGGGCCGATGCGATCAAACGCATTCCTGCCAAGCCTTACGTGGGCTGCCTGGAAACGTTTATTGCGATCATGGGGAATCCGGAGCAGCATGAGGCGGTCAAGATTCAAGCCGTCAAAGGGATGGAACGGATTTGTACGGATTCGAATCCCACGGTTGATATCCGGTTGAAGATTGCCACTGCGATTGTTGATGAGCTTAAAAATAATCAATATCACACCTGGTATCAGATGGTGCTTGCGAAGTCTTTGGCGGCGTGCAATATTTCTGTCGACATTCAGCAGAAGCCGTTTGTCGCCCAGGTGCTGGTGGAAGCGATGAACGATTTGCGCAGGCATCCGATTGTTCGCTGTGAAGCGGCACGGAGCCTGGGACGCATCCCGTATGATAATCCGAGTATTGACGTGGGGCTGATTTCCTATGAAATCGCAGAACTGACCTTCCAGATGGGTTCGATCTTTAATCGATCCCCCGATCGATCCTACTGGTCGGGATGTTTCTGGAATTTGTATCTGGGATTCCATCCAGAGAATACCGTCGAAAAAGCGGCCTCTCTGGGCTTGCTTGAACTTACCTCTAAAGCAGCGTTTCGTCCGGCTCAGGCTGTGACAAAAGATGCGTATGACAATTCTCTGAAAGTCATCAACAATGTCTTTTCCCAGCCCAATATTCAGGCGCGTCGGCCTTTGCAGCCTGCGAATCTGAATGCTCTTGCAGAATGGCTGAAAGCCAATAAGCCTGCCAAAGATGTCCTGCTGCCTGGCATGCCTTCGGTAAATCCGACGACCAGCGATACCACGGAACAAACCGCGATGGCCACTCCGTGACTTTATTGAAAGCAGTCTTCGAAACGAGCTTTTGATAATTGATGCGCATCGTTCTATGATCGATAGCTGATGGTGCAGTCATGGCCTGCGCCCACTCACGAACTTTGACAGGCTCAAAACGCGATGAATCTCCTGCATCCTGCAATGGCGTTGATCTTTTTTCTCACCCCTCCCGTGATCTTTGCTCAGTCAGACTACGTGAGCGATCCGAATTCTCTGTATCGGCTCACATCTGATTCATTGAGGCAGGAGGGGGTGCCTCATGGGCACTTTGAAGGGCCGTTTGTCATTGCTTCGGAGGTTTATCCGGGCACTCAGCATACTTATTTCGTGTATGTTCCGGCACAGTACGATCCGCAGACTCCGTGTGCGTTGATGATCCTCAACGATGGTCAGGCGATGATGTATGAGGACAACGAAAAAAACAAAGGGGATGTGCGTGCTCATAACGTGCTCGATAACCTCATTTACCGTCGTGAAATTCCGGTGATGCTTGGCGTGTTCATTAATCCCGGACGTACGCCGGAACAACCCGAGCCGACACCTTCAGACTGGGGTGACAAAACGACCAACCGCAAAGGGGAATACGATCCCCCGGACGATAAATATGCCCGTGTTATCTGTGATGAGTTGCTTCCCGAACTCTTTTCAAAATACAACATCTCCAAAGATCCGACGATGCACGGGATCGGGGGTGCCAGTTCAGGAGCGATTGCTGCTTTTAAGGTAGCCTGGGAACGTCCTGATCAGTTCCAAAAAGTCTTGAGTATGATTGGATCATATACCAATATCCGTGGTGGTCACGTCTATCCTGAACGTGTGCTTGAAGCGGAGAAAAAACCGATTCGCGTTTATCTTCAGGATGGTCGAAACGACAACCGTGGCCTTAAAAATAATCGAGGCGACAATCAGGACGTTTACGATCCAACTCGCGACTGGTTTTTTCAAAACGTCCGACTGGCTCAGGCTCTTGAGAAAAAGGGTACGAGGTGAATTATACCTGGGGGATTGGTGGTCATAATCAAAAGCAGGCTGGCATGATCTTTCCGGAGATGATGCGCTGGCTGTGGCGTTCCCACCCGACATCTCTGGACCCACGCGATCCTGCCAGTCGAGAATTGCTGAAGCCATAGTAGCATTGCGGGTATGTGTGGCAGTGATTGGTCGTTTTTTTTACTATTGATTCCCACTTTGCTCGCCGCCAGTAACCGCTATGGCTATGCGCAGTATGCTCTACTGACCTGTTCGAACTCGAATTTGTGTGTATTTTCAACACTCCAAAAACGCCTGAAACCAGATGTTTTTGATGCGGTCGGTCTTGGAATCAGGCATCCTTGAGAACGTCAAGGGATGAGATCAGCCTGCTGAGGCAGTCCGATCGTGCGAATATCTTGCTTTGAGCGAGATTAAAGCTGCGAGGGGCTGACGTCGAAGGTGTTGCCATCTTTGATGCGACCGGACGTGAAGCCTTTTTGGAACCAACGCATGCGCTGTTCGCTGGTGCCATGAGTGAAGGTTTCGGGTTGGACGTAGCCGCTTGATTGTTTTTGCAGTCGATCATCGCCGATCGCCTGGGCGGCGTTCATGGCTTCTTTGAGATCGCCTTGTTCGAGGATGTCCTTCATTTCCTGAGCATGGTGAGCCCACAAGCCTGCCAGGAAGTCTGCTTGTAATTCCAGGCGCACGGACATCTGGTTGTATTCTTCCTGCGAGACGCGACCTTGAAGGTTATGCACCTTATCGGTGTAGCCGAGTTGGTTCTGGACGTGATGGCCGACTTCATGAGCGATCACGTAGGCCTGAGCGAAGTCGCCGCCAGCGCCAAATTTATTTTTGAGTTCGTTGTAGAAACTGAGGTCGATGTAGACGCATTCATCGGCGGGGCAATAAAAGGGACCAGTGGCTGCTGAGGCAAAACCGCAGCCGGTTTGAGTCGCCTGGGAAAACAGGATGAGTTTGGGCTCTTTGTAGTTTTCTCCCAATTGATCCTGAAAGACCTGATGCCAGACATCTTCGGTGTCTGCAAACACAACTTTGACGAAGTCGGCGAGTTGTTGTTCCTGGGGGGTGATTTGATGATCTTGTTGAGCGACCTGAGCTTGAGGCTGAGCGGCTTGTTGCAGGACGACTTTGAGGATATCTCCCAGATTTCCACCAGAGAGGTAGACAAAGAGGACCATGATGATGAGTCCGAATCCTCCACCAATCCCGGCGATACGTGGGGCGGTCCGCTGGCCACGGCGATCTTCCACATTGTCACTTTGACGACGACCTTGCCAACGCATGAGCGCTTCCTCTTGCTAGATAAAAGATCGACCCGCAGAGGGGTCGGAGTATTTGCTGCTAATGCACTCTCGTAGCGATGCAGATGGGGTAATATGCAATCCTGGAGATGTGCAGTTTCGTGGGAACACATTGAGACCGACAGACGTGCTCAAATTCTAGCTGCAGGGAAGAGTGAATTCGATTGAAAAGGGGAAATATTTTTCAGTCTTACGTCCAGTGAAGAGGCGGCCAGAGAATCCAGAACGCCAGCGCTGCCGGCGATGCATAAAGGACGCTGTCGAGGATGTCGAGGAATCCACCAAAACCGGGAAGCAGACGGGCGGAATCTTTGGTCATCAAGTCTCGTTTGATCAATGATTCGCTGAGATCGCCGACGACACCCAGGATTCCGATGACAAGACTATAAGACAGACAAAAGATCCAGGAGCAGGGCTGCCAGTTGGAATCAAACCAACCCGGCGCGATTCTGAGCCAGAGGACTGTGAGAATGGTAGAAACGAGGATGGCGCCGCGAACGCCCCACCAGGTTTTAGCGGGACTCAGACGTGGCGAAAGACGGGCACGGCCCAGAAAACGACCGAAGACATAGCCACCGATATCGCCCCCTTTGGTGGCAATGATCAGCGAAGCCAGGATCAAATAGCCGGCTTCATGGCTGACCACCCAGCGCAAGTGCGCGATGCAACACAGAAACAGGCCGACATAGATCAAGCATAGAAATTCTGCGCCGAGCGTTTCTATCATGCGTCCGGGGAGTTTGTAGCGGTGGATGCCTGAAAAAAAGATGAGCAGAATGCAGGCGAAAAATGTGAGCATCGAAATGCCCAGACGCATCAGGGGATGAGAGAATTGCAATGCAAAACTGGAGGCCCCCTCCAACGAGACGTAGGGCGCTACGACTGCTGAAAGCGGGACCATCCAACTACTGAGAATCATCGCGGCTACGGTGCATTGCGTGAGGGATTCGTTGGGCTCGAAATTGCGCGCCCGCAGGAGCAGCATCAATTCTCTGACACAGATAAATCCCACCGACAACCCTACCAGAAGAAGAACGGGAGCCAGTTGACCGGTGGCATGGTCGGCGACAAAGAGCAAAACCAGAAGAGTGATCGTGATCGCCGAGACGACCAGGCGTTTGGTTAATCCTTGAAACTTACGAGGAGGACGAACGGACGAGGTCTCGTCTTGGTGCGGGGGAGGCGAGAGTTTCAAGGCGTCGGAATCGCTGATCGGAAGTGTCATGTCAGGTCCGATCCTATTGTTTGGCTGGAGAGGACGCCTGGTTGAGGCCGCCAAAGCGTCGTTCACGTCCGGCGTAGTCCAGTAATGCCTGATGGAAATCGGGGACACGAAATTCCGGCCAGAATTTTGAGGTGATGTATAACTCGGCATAGCTGATTTGCCAGAGCAGGAAATTGCTGATTCTCATTTCGCCTGCGGTGCGGATGAGCAAGTCAGGATCAATCATGCCGGCGGTCTGGAGAGCGTCGGAGATTGTGTGCTCGTCGATCTCGTCTGGGGTCAATTGGCCTTGGGCCACTTTCAAAGCGATGTCTTTGACTGCGCAGGTGATTTCGGAGCGAGACCCGTAATTGAGCGCCAGGCAGAGTTTCATGCCGTTGTTGGTGTTGGTCAATGCGCGTGTTTTGTTGACTTCGTCGATGACGCTTTGGCCCAACTGTTCCACCTGCCCGATGGTGGAGAACTGGATATTCTGTTTGACGATGAGGTTTCGTTCCTGAACAAGAAAGTGTTTGAGCAGAGCCATCAGAAAATCGAATTCCGTTTTGGGGCGTTTCCAGTTTTCGCTGCTGAAGCAATACAGCGTTAACTGACCAATTCCCAGACGGACGGCTTCTTCGACGATGATTCGCACAGACTGGACGCCTCGTCTGTGACCTTCCACCCGTGGCCAGCCTTGACGTGTCGCCCAACGACCATTTCCATCCATGATGATCGCGATATGACGTGGCTTTTGTTCTGATGTGAGTTGTTGCACGAGCTCTGCAGCAGTGGCCGGATCTGGAGGAGTTGTCTGCGGATTTTCATCGGCAGAGGCAACCGGCGATTTTGAACCAAATCCCAGAATCGACATTTCAAGCAAGTTCCTGCAGTGGCATGGAGAGAATCAGACGTCGTTATTGTAGCAGTTTCCTCACCGGAGCGTAAAGCAAGCGTCCTCGAGGTGGCTGAGAGTTTGACAGGAATGAAGGTCGAGAAACCTGAGGAGAGTGTGCCTGTGTCACGTGAGCTATCAGGCTTATGCGACATCCGAAGAGACGGTGTCATCGACACGGACCATCAAAAAACCATCGTAACCTTTGCAGCCAACAGTTTGGAGCATGGAAGTGGAAATGCCGGGTGTGATGGAGATGAGTTCGTTGAGTTTGCGGACGCCGATGACATTGGGGTCGTTGTTTTCAGGTGCGGCGATGTCTCCCTGACGAACGACGTTATCGAAGATGATCAGCGTTCCGGGTTTGGACAGACTTAAACAACATGGGAAATAATGATGATAGTTGTGCTTGTCGGCATCGACGAAGATGAAATCGAAGGGGGTGGTGTTGTCGTTGATCATTTGCTTGAGAATCGGAAGAGCTTCGCCTTCAAGAATTTCGATCTTGTTGGCCAGGCCTGCCGTTTCGATATTTTGTTGGGCGGTCTGGATATGATGGGGATCAAATTCGATCGTGATAAGTTTTCCTGAGGCAGGCAACGCCCGCGCCAGGCAAATTGTGCTGTAGGCTCCCAGAGTTCCCAGTTCCAGAATTCTCGTGGCCCGCGATGTTTTGGCGAGAATTTCGAGAAAACGCCCTTGATGAGGCGAGACCTGAATTTCAGGCAGACCAGTGGCATGAGATAAGGCGAGTACCTCTTCCAGAATCGGATCAGAGAGGTTGATGAGTTCTGAGTAATATTGATCAACGGCTGTC
>JBGSVC010000027.1:0-8410 GCA_041753175.1 Planctomycetaceae bacterium | reverse complement strand
TATCCTTTACCGGTGGAAATAATGGGGAAGCCGAAGATGAGACCTTCTGGAATGTCATAACTGCCATCACTGCAGACGGCGACCGAGAATGATTCTCCGGAGGGCGTAGGGGCAATGATGTTCTTGACGGAATCAAGGGCGGCATTGGCAGCAGATGCTGCTGATGAAGCACCTCGTGCCTCAATCACAGCAGCACCGCGTTTTTGTACCGTAGAGATAAAGTCATTTTGGAGCCAGGTGTGATCGGTAATCACATCAGTGACGGGAGTGCCGTTGATGGTTGCGTGGTAGAAGTCGGGGTATTGAGTGGCAGAGTGATTACCCCAGATGGCAAGATTCTTGACAGCAGACACGCCGGTGCCGGATTTATGTGCCAATTGGCTCAACGCGCGATTTTGATCAAGCATCGTCATGGCAAACCAGCGGTCGCGTGGAATGTCTTTGGCGGCAGACATGGCAATCAGACAGTTGGTGTTACATGGGTTTCCAACAACGAGCACACGCACGTCTTTGGCAGCAGCGGCATTAATCGCCTTACCTGTTGTCGTAAAGATGGGGCCGTTGACACGGATGAGGTCGCCACGTTCCATGCCAGCTTTGCGTGGAACGGAGCCAACACACAACACCCAGTTGCAGCCTGCGAACGCCTTTTCGAGATCATCGGAGGAGAATTTTTCCACGCCCGCGAGAGTCGGGAAGGCGCAGTCATCGAGTTCCATGTGAACACCATCAAGTGCCTTCATCGCCATGGGAAGTTCGATCAGATGCAGGATGACGGGTTGCTCGGGGCCAAAAACTTCGCCCGAAGCAATCCGAAAGATGAGGGCATAACCGATCTGACCTGCGGCGCCGGTGACTGCAACACGAATAGGAGTCGTCATCTGAATGTCCTTGATGAATGCGAGCGAGACTATGGTTTTGATTTGTTGACTGAATAATAAGTGCTGAAATTTGGTCAATGCACGTGAGTGACTTGACCCATTGCTTCATTTTAGCAGACGAGATAGGCAACGGGGAAGGGAGTGGATTATCTTGATGATTGATGCCAGCGCAGATACAGCGACCGGGCCTCGACGAGTTGCAACAGGAGTGGTTCAAGTTGATCAAGAGGAATTTGATTGGGGCCGTCGCTCAAAGCCTGATCTGGTTGTGGGTGAGTTTCCATGAAAATGCCATCAGCACCACAGGCGACCGCGGCCCGAGCAAGAATGGGGACAAGGGCCCTATTACCGCCGGTGGTGCTACCGCCGGGCATTTGAACGCTGTGTGTTGCATCGAAGATCACAGGCACGCCAAGGTCGTGCATCACAGGGATACAGCGAAAATCGTTGACAAGTCTGCCGTAGCCAAAGGTCGTGCCACGTTCCGTCAAAGAGACGTCGTGAAGACCGACTTCGTGACATTTGGAAACAGCGTGTTTCATATCTTCTGGGGCGACAAACTGAGGCTTTTTGATGTTGACCATCCGATTGTATTTCAATGCTGCTTGAGCGGAGGCGATGACCAGATCGGTCTGGCGAGCAAGAAAAGCAGGGATTTGCAGGATATCACAGACTTGTGCAGTCGGTTCGGCTTGATGAGTTTCGTGAAGGTCGGTGGTCACAGGAAGGCCAGTCCTGGATTTGACATCAGCCAGCCAAGTAAGTCCTTGCTCTAATCCGGGGCCGCGAAAACTATGAATACTGGTCCGATTGGCTTTATCAAAGCTGGCTTTATAAACGACTTGAAGATCGTTTCGCTGAGCAATTTCGAGAATACGCAAGGATGTTTCCACAACGAGCGCTTCGTTCTCCATGACGCAGGGGCCCAAAATGAACAGAAGAGGCGCATCGGGGCCGAGGGTGGCAGGTTGCTGACGCTGGGCATGGGGGATGTTGATCAAGTGAGGTGTCACGGAAAGTCCTTGATGGGCTGAAGGTGGAGAACATATCTGGCAGCCAGCAGCCCGTTGATGTTCTACAGACTGTTGGTGAAACCCGATGGTGTCGCATGATCGTATCAAGAGGGTGTTGAATGCAAGATCGAAGTTGTCGGGCCGGTCGACGAAATCGCATTGAGCCGTATAGGAAGGTCTTTCAAGGCAGTTAGAATACCTGAAGGATCGATGGGAGTTGAGTGATCGGGCGGGTGGTTCGTCAGAAGGAGGGCGTGGAGACCGGAACGCTGCGGAGCGAAGAAGTCGTTTTCAAGGTCGTCGCCGATAAAAAGAATCTTTTGAGGTAACGAGGACGTGTGCGCAATCACGTGTTGATAAAACTGGATCGCTGGCTTTTTCCAGCCGATTTCTGATGAGATCATGAGCTGATGAACGACATTGAGGACACCATGGAACCGCAGGATCTGTCTGAGGCGTGAATCGAAATTCGACGCGATGGCGATTTTGTATCCATTCTGGTTCAGCCATTCAAGGGTCGTCAAGACACCAGGCATCAGTTGCCAGGAGACTGGCTGTGCGAAGTGATCATACAGGGTTTGAAAACAGCCTTGAGGATCGTTGACGTCACTGAGCACACATGCAACGAGTTGTTGCCAATAGTGATATTCCAGGTCTTCGCTGGTTTGGAAAGGTTCGAACGCTATATGGGTCGACAGTGTATGATAAGCGTGACGAAAACGCTGCTGAATTTCTTGTTGGGATAACCGGCTGCCAAATCGATGCGCGATCTGATTGTAGATGTCGGACACATCGGGCTGCGGGACGATGAGAGTTCCGACGGCATCGAAGACGATCCAGCGGTAAGGAAGAGTCGTCATGATGTGTATGTCCGAGAAGGGGTCAGTTCAATGGAATTGAGTGTAACACGTGTGATTGCTGCAGAGTCGATCTGAATTCCAAGGCCTGGGTTTTCCAGACGAGTTGCCCAGCCTTGACGTTTGAAAGTGAGGTCTTGCATGGTCAAAGGCTCGGCGACGAGCAGGCGATCGTAACTGCCTTCGAGGAAGCGGATTCCACTGAGCGAACAGGCCAAATGTCTGCCAGCGGCTGAAAGGATACCCGTTTCGCCCACCTGACAGCCTAGTTGATAGCCTAAGCCGTTTTGTGAGGCCAGATAAGCGAGCTCGAGAGTGTTCAGAAGACCGCCGCATTTGGAGATACGCAAGTTAAAAAGATCACAAAGTTGATTAGAGATGATCGCATGGGCATCTTCAATCGAGCAGAGCGATTCGTCAGCAATGATGGGTTGCCTGATCCGCGATTTAATACTGGCTAAACGAGAAAACTGTATGTGAGGGACAGGCTGTTCGATTGCTGTGATGTTGAATTTTTGAAGCATGTTAGAAATCTCGGGAAGGGCTTCGATCGTCCAGGCTTCGTTGGCGTCGATACGTAGATTGGTCTGTGGTCCCATAATGAAGCGAACGGCGGAAAGGAGCCGACGATTGGCAGGTGCATCGGATGTGAGTTTGATTTTGGCGTCTTTGAAACCGTAGTAACGAAAGACCAGAGCACGCAAACACGCTTTGATCAGGCTAGAGGACGTGATGGCGGCTGAATACTGCACACGCCGACGATGATCGACGAGAGAAGAGTACAACGGGAGAAAGTCGATCAGTCGCCAAAGCGGAAGGCGAAAATGTTGAAAACAGGCATCGAGTAGACTGGTTTCAAGAGCACAGCGTGCAGCGTTGCCAAAGCAGTTTCTACCAGCAAAATGCAAAGGGATCTCGTAGCCACTCGTATTGATCTGAAAGTTTTGCAGTATGTTGATGAGTTGAATCGGCGACGTGAAAGGAGCTTCAAAGAAGGGGTCAAGCGGTGTTTGCAGCAGCAGAGCAATTGAGTCGTCTATTGTTTCACCAGTCACGTATGGACGCGGGAGTCCCTCACCCCAGCCGACCAGACCGTTATCGAGTTGACAGCGAATGAGCAGAGTTTGGTTTTCGATACGACTGAAGGAGGCGTGTTTGATTTGACGCTTGAGTGAGATGCGGACATGGAACAGCGTCAGTCGGGAGATCGTCGCCGGCGGATGGGTTGTGGAGAGGTCAGATGTCATGGTGTAAAAGTGACCTCATCGTGAATCCGGACATGTCGGGAAATCGAGGTGGGACACAGACGAGTATTCAGGGCGAGACGATAGAAATGGTTGAAGTGTTGCAGATCAATCTCACATCGGAGAGTCTGTTCGCGAAATGTGGCCAGTTGCTTTTGAAATCCGGCAAGGCTTTCCCCTGTGAGTGAATCACGTGCAGGAACACTACAGCGCTGGCAGGAATTGATCGCTTGTAATGAAACATGGCCAATAGAGAACATTGACGTTACTGAATTTCGAGGGAGAAAATGGTCTTCAAAAAAGGGGGCCGGGGTTGTGATCTCCAGGTTGGTACGGAAGCGTCGTCTCATCTCCTCAAGGGAGAGTTGGAAGAGATGTGCAATCACTTGCAGGGTTTGATCGCTGATAATCGTCGGTCCAGGGGAGAGGAGGTCATCCGGGAAGCCGACGTCTTGGTTATGAATCAAAGACACGGAAACTTGAAGCCTGTCACTGATCCATTGACACAGCTCTGTTTGTTGTGAGGGAAGAGAAATGGTGACAGGACTGGTAGCCTCGAAACGGTCTGCCAGCGTGACAGTCAGCGAGTTATTAGAGATGTCTGCATAGGTCGCCTGGATACGATGGAACGCCGGAGAGCGTTTGGCATTCATGATTTGACCTTCGCTGTCAATGAATGCGAATTGGCGATCAAAACAAAGAGCGCCCGAGGGAAGAAAATCGGCCTGCGATAAAGAATGTCCATCAAGCGATTTGATGGGAAAGATGGTAATCGCATTCAGACGCATGCCAGACATCAGACCGATTTCCAAGGAGTGCAGAAGATCAATAGTAGCGATTTCAGATGGTCTTTTTTATCTCTTCAATTTCATCCTCAAAAGCCTGGTAGACATTCTCCCCCAGATATTTTTCGACAAGCTCGGTCGCTTTTGAGCATAATGATTCGACCTTGTTGGCGGCGGCGCGGTTTCGCTGTTCAGTGGCTTTATTGACTGCGTTGACCCGGATGGCTGTCAGTTCAACTTTGAGCGCGCGGGCTGTGGGGAAGTTTTTCATCTCCAGCAGGATCTTATCGACTTCGTCGAACTTGCCAGATTTTGCAAGTTTGCGAGCAGTCGCCATGAGGACGGCCCGGTGTGCAACGAGGTCTGTAAGTTCTGTTTCCAGAACCTGCAACTGGCCTTCAACGGCCAGACGAATCAAATCGTTGGGAACAGGGAGATCCCATGCAGGCGAAGCGCCAATCAGCATCGGAACTCGTACCAGAATCGATTCTCCACTAATGACGTTAACCATCTGGATGGGAGATTTAGAGTTGCGGGGAATAGTAAGTTTCCCTTGCCTGTTGGTGTAATCTTCAGACAGGATTTCCGGAGCAGGCAGGGGCGAGGAATTGTCGGCAGTCACAGATTGATAGTGGGGATGCACCGTCGATTTCACTAAGTATCCCGACAATGGTGACTTGATTGAATCGCGACGAACGAAAGAAATTGTGGTGGCAGGATGATTGGCCTTTTGCCTGACGGCGTATGTTTCTATACGTCTGCGAGAGCCGCCGATGACGTTGCTGTAGGCAGAAATGATTTGTCCGGTAACGACGGCTCGATCACGCGAGTTGACTTGCAGGTATGTCCAGGGGACAGGTTCTCGTTTGAGGATCACTCCCTTGCGGTCATAATAAATATTAATCGGTGTCAGCAGATCACCGGGGGTGAAACGAGGTAGTTGACTTTGCGAGTCGATGTATTCACCCGTTTTCATCAGAGCCGTGAATTGATCTTTTTCGCTGGCAGTGATTTTCACCAGGGGTCGAAAGGTAGATTCAATAGCAATCGCCAGATCCTGGCCGAGGAAGCGAAGATCTGAAGAGGTGTGGGTATAAACGTCAGACTGCGATTCCAGCAGATGATCATACTCGACCACATGGAAAGGAAATTGACCAGATTGATACTCGATAGCAATCAAAAACGTCTTTTCGGTGGGTAGGGAAGAAGCAGGTACAGAATCAAGAAGATAAGTCATGAGAGAAGGTGAGAGAGCGATGTCATCGGTCGATAATTGTCGCGTGTATTGAGTCAGTGACCAGGTCGTCGAATATGCGATGCTCAGCTGAGATCTCAATGAGTTTTCAACGTCCTGGATGCTGGCAAATTGCCAGAATGGGCTGGACGAAAAAGCAACGACGACAGAAACCTGATCGGGACGCGCTGCAAATTGTTCGTGTTGACGTTCCATGAGTGGATCGATCGCCAACGCGGCCAAGGGGGACATGACTGTCAGGCCTACGATCAATAAACAGAGCCATGCCCGAATAGAGAGCGATCGTGTCAGAAATTGATGTGTCTTGGTCGTCATGGTTGAAAATGGATCAGGAGGAGGGAGTCACAGATAACAGACGCATTGATTGAAAGTTCGACCTAACGAGAGAGTGTCAGGAGTCTGGGCCGCATCGACCAGGTTTCAAGGTTTTGATATTCCGACAGAGGATTGAGCTCAAAGCCCTGGATATGGTTCCCAAACACGGCATATTGGTTGATTTCCCACAGTGGAATGAGGAAGGCTTCTTTAGCAAGATCTTCATGCAGTTCATGCAGTAGTTTTTGTGCAGAAGCACGATCACTGATACGTTCAAGCTCCATCAGTTTGACACGCAGCCACGCCGGAAAATTGGTGAGATCTGCCAGACGAGCAGATGGCTGAAGCGTCAACAAGGGCCACAATTCGAGCAATGGTTCGTACATTCGGATGCGTCTGTAAACAAGATCATATTTGGGAGGCTGATCGCCTGGAGACTCTCGAATGAGATTCACCGTCAGACCAAGGCGTTGCCAGGATTTCTGAATTTCTGTGCAGACCTTGATCGCTTGATCGTCATCAGGACAAAGGAGTTTGAGAGGGGGAAGTGGGGTTTCATCCGGTGCTCGCGACGTGAGCATCAGCGCCAGCGCCGTAGCTGGAGAAAAATCGACGGGAGGGATCAGCGGATTGCTGGCGTAACTGGCCGTTGGAGCAGGTCCACTGACGAGTCGGGCATGTTGGGTGAAATCGTCAACTTCGAGTGTTTGCTTAAGAATGCGTTCCCGATTGATCGCATATTGCAAAACGCGTCGCATCACCGGCCTTTTGAAATAAGGACTCTCCAGATGAAACTGAAGAATGCTTGTGCGGGGAAGGGCATAGGTCTGCACAAAGAATTTGCCATCCGTTTTAATTTGTTCAGCGAAAAACGGTGGAAGATCAGGACAGTAATCCAGATCTCCGGAGCGCAGACGCGCCACCACCTCCTGGGCGTCGATCATGAGTTCTTCTCTGACTTCAGCGACATGAAAATCAAGCGTGTCTTTGGGTTCGGGACGAGGCCGGATGAAGATCGATGTTTCAAGATCCAGCGAGACGGGCGTAAATCGCGGAGTCTGAAGTTTGAGACTGGACCAATCCAGTAAGACAGCCTGAGAATTTGCAGAGGCTTCTGACAACGTCAGAGTCTCTGATTCGTTGAATTTCGCATTTCTCAAAAGTGTTGAAAACGTCGCCTCGGGAGCGACAGGGATCTGGTTCAAAGACAGGCGGATGCGTTGTGGTCCGATGACCTGAAGACTGGAGATAATTGCGCAAAGTCGCTCGCTGGACTGCGGATGGCCAGGTGTGATCAAGGGGAGGATGGTACTGGCGAGTTCTCGCGCGTTGAGCAGACGCTGAGTTTCGTAAGGTTGTTGATCAGAGCGTAGAACGAAATCGAAATCGCGTCCGAGGTCTGTGGGAATCCAGTCTTCCAAATAGACCGATCGAAAAATAACTGACTGGTTCTGGAACGCAGACGGACTGAAAAACGGTTCATAGATGAGACGATCAACACGCTGATTGGTCAGGCTCGTGTAAGGAAGAGTTGATGAGCTTTGAGGGACATCCAGAACGCCAACTTTGAGAACTTGATAACGCGTGGCTTCACGCCGATACATGTCCACGAGGCCGGGAGTGTCTGGCCAGATCTTCATCGCCTCAGTAAGCAGGTCGAAGCCCGCGCCAGGCTGACCTGATTGGTAAAGTTGGGTAGCTGCGTCTTTGAGAGTCTGTGCCTTTTCGAGGAATTCACCAGAAAGATCTATAAAAGTCTGATTGTTGGGGTACATCCCTTTCAGACGTGTCAGATAAAAACGTGCACGGGGGTAATCGTTTTTTCGCTGAAAGTTTTTGACAGCCTCCTCCGTGATTTCAGCAGCGAGAACTTCAGTACCGGGGACATTCGGGTTGATTTCACGAACCTGATCGATCCGGGCCATCGCTTGATCGTACAGTTGTCTATTGACAACCTGCCGAGCTTCGGTGAGGAGAAGTTGAAAATAGGCCTGATCAATACCAGGCCACATTTTCTTACTCTTAAAGAGATCCTGGAGCGTCAGCACTGTTTCTCCAGA